>CAMVDK010000219.1 GCA_947166165.1 uncultured Porphyromonadaceae bacterium | reverse complement strand
GTCAGGCCGCGGCGGGTGCTCGAACTGGGCACCTACAGCGGCTACAGCACGCTGTGCTTGGCCGAAGGGCTCGCCGACGACAGTTGCTCGGTCGACACCATCGAGATTGACGACGAGCATGAGGACTTCATCAGGCGGCATCTGGCACGGTCGGCGGTGGGCCGACGCGTGAGGCTGCACATCGGCGATGCCGCGCAACTGCTGCCCACGCTGCCCGGCGACTACGACCTGGCCTACATCGATGCCAACAAGCGGCGATACGTGGAGCACTACGAGTTGGTGATTCCTCACGTGAAGAGTGGAGGATTCATCATTGCCGACAACACCCTGTGGAGCGGCCGCGTGGCCGACAAGGACGCTCATCACGACGCGCAACTCGAAGGCATACGCGCCTTCAACGACCACGTGGCCGGCGACCCGCGGGTCGAAGCCGTCATCCTGCCCCTGCGCGACGGGCTCACGTTGCTCTACAAACGCCCAACATAATGCTGCAAGCACCAGATTGTTCAATCACCCAAAAACAGACCCTCAAGTCATGACCCTCTCCCGTATCTTCGACCGCAACATGATTGCCGCAATGGTTGGCGTACTGCTGGCCACAGGCGGCGCATACGCCACCCAGCAGCCCACCTTCGCCGAGTGGCACGACATGCAGGTGAACGAGCTGAACCGCCTGCCGGTGCACACCAGCTTTTTCGCCTACGAGACCGCCGCGCTGGCCCTGAGCGGCGACCGCACCGCCTCGACGCGCCACCTCTCGCTCGACGGGCAGTGGCGGTTCCACTGGGTGGAGAACGCCGACCAGCGGCCCGACGGATTCTTCAAAACAACCTACGACGACTCCCGGTGGGGCGCGATGCCCGTGCCGGGAATGTGGGAACTCCACGGCAAGGGCGACCCGGTGTACGTGAACATCGGCTTCGCCTGGCGAGGGCATTTCGACAACAACCCGCCGCAGGTACCCATCAAGGAGAACCATGTAGGCAGCTACCGGCGCGAGGTGGTGGTGCCGGCCGACTGGAAGGGAAAGCAGATGATTGTGCACCTCGGCTCGGTGACATCGTGCGTCTACCTGTGGGTGAACGGACAGTTTGTGGGCTATGCCGAGGACTCGAAGGTGGCCGCCGAGTTCGATGTCACCCCCTATGTGCATCCCGGCAAGCGCAACCTGATTGCCTTCCAGGTGTTACGCTGGTGCGATGGCTCCTACTGCGAGGACCAGGACTTCTGGCGGCTGAGCGGCGTGGCACGGTCGAGTTTCCTCTACGCCCGCCCGCTGCAGGCGCGGCTCGACGACCTGCGCGTCACCCCCGACCTCGACGGCCAGTGCCGCAACGGCACGCTGCGCATCCACGCCGACCTGATTGGCAAGGGCACCACCATCGACTACCGCCTGCTCGACGCCGACGGCCGCGAAGTGGCCTCAGCTTCGGGAGCCGATGCCACCATCAACGTCGACAACCCGCAGAAGTGGACCGCCGAGACCCCCTACCTCTACACCCTGCTGGCCACCGTCAAGCACAAAGGCGTTGTAGCCGAGGTGGTGCCGCAGCGCGTGGGGTTCCGCAAGGTGGAAATCAAGGGCAGCCAACTGCTGGTCAACGGCCAACCCATCCTCATCAAGGGCGTGAACCGTCACGAACTCGACCCCGACGGCGGCTATGTGGTCACCCGTGCGCGCATGGTGCAGGACATTCAGCGCATGAAGGAGCTGAACATCAACGCCGTGCGCACCAGCCACTATCCCGACGACCCGCTGTGGTACGACCTCTGCGACGAGTATGGCATCTACGTCTGCGCCGAGGCCAACCAGGAGAGCCACGGCTTCGGCTATGGCGACGGCGCCGTGAGCGCCACACCGTTGTTCGCACGGCAAATCCTGGAGCGCAACCATCCCAGCGTCATCATCTGGTCGCTCGGCAACGAGACCAAGGACGGCCCCAACTTCACTGCCGCCTTCAATTGGATCAAAAGCCAGGACACGAGCCGCCCCATCCAGTTTGAACGCTCCGAGCTCAACGGAACCAACACCGAAATCTTCTGCCCGATGTACTACAGGCAGAGCGACTGCGAGGCCTACTGCACCGACAGCCGCTACACGCGGCCGCTCATCCAGTGCGAATACAGCCACGCCATGGGCAACTCGTGCGGAGGCTTCAAGGAGTACTGGGAGGCCATCCGCCGCCATCCCAACTACCAGGGCGGCTTCATCTGGGACTTCGTCGACCAGGCCCTGCACGGCACCGACGCGCAAGGGCGTGCCATCTACACCTATGGCGGCGACTACAACGCCCACGACCCCAGCGACAACAACTTCAACTGCAACGGACTGCTCGACCCCGACCGCCGTCCGCACCCCCATGCCGGCGAGGTGGCCTACTACCATCAGAACATTTGGACCGAGGCCGTCGACCTGGCCCAAGGCCGCATCTCCGTCAAAAACGAGAACTTCTTCACCGATCTTTCGGCCTACCGCCTCGAGTGGCAGTTGCTCGACGATGGCCGGCCCGTGCAGAGCGGCGTAGTCGACCAGCTCGATGTGGCTCCGCAGAGCAGCCGTCAGTACGTCCTGCCGCTGACCCTTGACCGCTGCCACGGCGAAGTGCTGCTCAACGTGCGCTATGTGCTCAAAACAGCCACCGCCTTGCTGTCCGCCGGCCACGTGGCAGCGCACCAGCAGCTGTCCATTGCTCCATGGCAACCCAGTCAACTCGCCACCACACAACGCGGCCTGCTCACCATCGACGACAGCCAGCATGAGTGCATCGCCATCGTCGGTGAGCGATGCCGCATCGACTTCGACCAGCACTCTGGTTGGCTCTGCCGTTATGAGGTGGACGGGCGCAACCTGCTCGCCCCTGGCGGAAGACTGCAACCCAGCTTCTGGCGCGCCCCAACCGACAACGACATGGGTGCCGGCGTGCACCGCGCTTTGGCCGCCTGGCGTGACCCCGCCATGGTGCTCACGCAGCTCCAGGCCAACCCCGACCCGGCGCATGGCATCGTCGTCACAGCACTCTACAACATGCCGCAGACCCGCTCGCACCTCCAACTCACCTATGTGGTCGGCGATGGCGGCAGCGTCGACGTCGACATGAAGATGACCGTCGACACCGATTCGACCAGCCCCCTGGGCATGATGCGCTTCGGCATGGTGATGACGCTGCCGCACGACATGGAGCACAGCCACTACTACGGCCGCGGCCCGCTCGAGAGCTATGCCGACCGCCACGATTCCCAGCACATCGGCCTCTACACGCTCACCGCCGACGAGCAGTTCCACCCCTACATCCGTCCGCAGGAGACCGGCACGCACAGCGACGTGCGTTGGTGGCGGCAGACCGACGCCGGCGGCCTGGGACTGCAAATCACCGCCGACAAACCCTTCTACGCCAGTGCTATCCACTACGACACCGCCACCCTCGACGAGGGCGACGAGAAGCACCAGCGCCACGCGCCGCAACTGCAGCCTTCGCCCTTCACCATGCTCACCATCGATGGCGAGATGACCGGCGTGGGCGGTGTCGACAGCTGGGGGATGAACGGCTACGCTTTGCCGCAGTATCGCGTACCCTTCGCCGACAAGCATTTCTCATTCACCATCACGCCCGTCCGACTCTGACGCGGCACATCATTCAAAGCAATACTCCTCCTATGCAATTCTTCATTGTTGACGCTTTCACCGACCAGCCCTTCTGCGGCAATCCCGCCGGAGTGGTGCTGCTCGACAACGGCACCGACTTCCCCTCCGACGAGTGGATGCGCCTGGTGGCCGCCGAACTGCGCTACAGCGAGACGGCCTTCGTCAGGCGCGACGCTCCCGATGCCTTCACCACCCGCTATTTCACCCCCAAAGGTGAAGTCGACCTCTGCGGACACGCCACCATCGCCGCTTTCGGAACCATGCGGCAGGTGGGCCTCCTGGCCGACGGCGCCATCTGCCACAACCACACGCTGGCCGGCACGCTCGAGGTGAGCGTGGGCGGCATCGTGCTGATGCAGATGGCGCAGCCCGTTATGAGCGATGCTCAAGTCGACGTCGGGCGGCTGCACCGCATCATGGCCGGCGACGCCGCGCTCCAGTGGCCCGAATGGCCGGTGGAGATTGTCTCCACCGGACTGCCCGACATCATCATGCCCGTCGGCAGTCCCGGCGCCCTGCATCGGCTCGCGCCCGACATGGACGCCCTCTCGGCACTCAGCGGCGAACTGGGGGTCATCGGTGTGCACGCCTTTGCCATCGCCGGCGACGGCTACACCGCGCACGTGCGCAATTTCGCGCCCCTCTACGGTGTCCCCGAAGAGTCGGCCACCGGCACCGCCAACGCCGCCCTCACCCACTACCTGCAGCGCCGAGGTCTGCTCGCCCCGGGCAGCAGCTGCCGCTTCCTGCAGGGCGAGGCCATGCAGCGCCCGTCGGTGGTCCAGACCTCGATTGCCGACGACGGACGCTTCTTTGCGGGCGGACAGTGCCACATCCTGGCGCGAGGCACGATTTTTGCTTCATCAAAATGAATGGTAAACGCATAACAATACCCCATCAATCATGAAACCAGGCGACATCATCCCCGCCGTGCTCGGCACCGACCAGAACGGGCACGAACACAAAGCCGGCGACTACGCCGGCCGCAAACTCATCATCTACTTCTACCCCAAGGACAACACCCCCGGCTGCACCGCCGAGGCTTGCAGTCTGAGTGACGGCTACGCCGAACTCAAGCGCGCCGGCTACGCCCTGCTCGGCGTGAGCAAAGACTCCGCGGCTTCGCACGCCAAGTTCGCCGACAAGCATGGCCTGCCCTTCCCGCTCATCGCCGATGTCGACCACCAGTTGCAGGAGGCTTTCGGCGTGTGGCGCGAGAAGAAAATGGCCGGACGCACCTACATGGGCACCGTCCGCACCACCTTCATCATCGACGAGCAAGGCGTCGTCACCCACGTCATCGAAAAGGTCAACACCAAGGACCACGCCCGCCAAATCCTCGACCTGGTGAACCCGTCCTGACACCCTGTAACCCTCTTGATTATCACCACCTGAT
>CAMVDK010000218.1 GCA_947166165.1 uncultured Porphyromonadaceae bacterium | reverse complement strand
ACACAGCAGCGCGCTGGCTGCAAGAATCAGTAGTTCTTTTTTCATGTTGGTGTAGATGATTAAATGATTATTATAAGTATAGGTGTTTGAGCCATACAATATTTTCAAGCTACTAAATTACAACCTTTGCTCGAAATGAGCAAATCATGGGCTGTTATTTTTTGTTAACGCAACCAATCGCAGCGTTTCAACCCCAAGATATGTACATTTCGAAATCTTTATTCAAAATTCAGATTGGTGTGTTTTTTTCGCCCATGATTGTTGCCGCATCGGGGCGAAAGATGTAAATTTGCAAGTTGTAAAACAAAACACGCCTATGCGAATACTGAAACGCATCCGGGGCTCGTATCAAGCACGGTCGAGCATATGGGTGATGGTGGTGGCTGCAGCGCTGATTGCGGCGGTGACGGCCTACCAGCACTACTATGCTGTGAACGGCATTCAGCGGGAGGTGCGCCACCGCGCCGAAGCGGTGCTTGCGGCCAAGAGCCTGAAAATCCAAAACGTGCTCACCTCGGTGGAAGTGGCCGTCGAGAACATGGCCTGGGCCGCCGAGCGGCACTTCAACCGCCCCGACTCGGTGTATCGCGTCACGCGGCGCATGGTGCGGCAGAACAACTACATTGTGGGCAGCGCCGTGGCCTTCGAGCCGTTCTACTACCCCGAAAAGGGGCGGCAATTCGCCGTCTACAGTTATGTGGATGACTGCGACAGCATCCACAACAAGACGCTCGGAAGCGACGACTACGACTACCACCAGATGGACTGGTACACCGTGCCGATGCGCTGCGACTCGGCCTGCTGGAGCGAGCCTTACTTCGACAAGGGCGGGGGCAACATGATGATGACCACCTATTCAATACCGCTGCACGACAAGCAGGGGCGGCGAGTGGGGGTGCTCACCGCCGACTTGGCCCTCGACTGGATCGACGAGGAACTGGAGAATAGTTTCACCTATCCGACGAGTTACGTGATGATCATGTCGCGCGAGGGGCGCTTGATAGCCTATCCCGACTCCACATTGCTGCTCACCAAGACGGTCGACAACATGGAAGATAAACCTCGCCGCGACCCTAAAGTCGACGAGATGAACCGCCGCATGAGGGCGGGCCTTACGGGCGAAGCGCGCGTGCACTCACTCTCCGGCAGGAATCGTGTGATATACTACGCCCCCTTGCAGGGCGACTCGGGGTGGTCGATGGCCGTGGTCATCGACGAGGATGCCATCTACGGCAATCTGCGCCGTCAGGGCTGGCTGCTGCTGGGCATGATGCTCTCCGGACTCGGTCTGCTGGCGTTCATCCTGTGGCGCTCGGCACGGCAGTGGCAGCAGTTGCGTGCCGCCGACGTGGAGCGGCAGCGCATCGACAGCGAGCTGGGCATCGCACGCAACATCCAGATGGACATGCTGCCTAAGCCGGCGAGTATGGCTGTGCGCGACGACATCGACGTGTACGGTGAGCTGATTCCCGCACGCGAGGTGGGCGGCGACCTTTACGACCACTTCATCCGCGACGAGAAGCTCTACTTCTGCATCGGCGACGTGAGCGGCAAGGGCGTGCCGGCATCGCTGGTGATGGCCGTGACGCGCAACCTGTTCCGCACATCCACGCAGCACGAGAGCAACCCGGCCCGCATCATGCACACAATGAACCAGGTGGCCGTCGAGGGCAACGAGGCGGGCATGTTTGTCACCTTCTTCATCGGAGTGCTCGACCTGCCCACCGGCCGCCTGCGCTACTGCAACGCCGGCCACAACCCGCCCCGGCTGGCACTCAATGGGCAGCCTTTCGCCCAGCTGGACGTGGCGCCCAACCTGCCGCTGGGCGTGGTGAGCGGATTCGCCTACGAAGCGCAGGAGGTGAGGGTCGACCGTTCTGTCAGGGTGCTCCTCTACACCGATGGCCTCACCGAGGCCATGAACTCCGCACAAGAGCAGTTTGGCGAGCAGCGCATGGACCAGGTGCTGGCCGAATGCCATGCCGAGGGCCAGGCACCGCAGCAAGTGGTCGACAGGCTCACCACGGCCGTGCAGCAATTCGCCGACGGCGCCGTGCAGAGCGACGACCTCACCCTGCTCGCCGTGAGCTATCGCAAGCCGGAGCGGCATGTGCGCTACCAGCGGTCCACGGTGGTGCCCAACGATGTGCAGCACGTGCCCATGATTGGCGAGATGGTGGAGCAGGCCGGACAGCAACTCCACATCGACTCCGCCACCGTCATGCAGCTGCGGCTGGCCGTCGAAGAGTCGGTGGTCAACGTCATGAACTACGCCTATCCGGCGGGTGAACAAGGCATTGTGAGCGTTGAGTGCCGGGCCGGCGACAGCTGGATCGACTTCGTGATCACCGACCAGGGCAAGCCCTTCGACCCAACCTCCGTGCCCAATGCCGACACCATGCTCTCGACCGAAGAGCGGCAGATAGGCGGCCTGGGCATCTTCCTCACCCGCCAACTCATGGATTCCATCAACTACGAGCGCTCGGGCGACAGCAATGTGCTCACACTGCGCAAGAAACTGAAATAACAACTCAAAACGATAACCGATATGACTACTACGATTCAAGAAATGAACGACCAGTTGGTGGTCGTGCTCGACGGTCAGCTCGACACCGCCGCCGTCGCCGAAACCGAAAAAAACATGCAACCCGCCATGGAGTGCACCGACCGCGATGTGGTGGTCGACTGCACCAAATTGGCCTACATCTCATCGAGCGGCCTCCGGCTGCTGCTGGCTCTGAACAAGCGCTGCCGAGCGGCCGGACACAAAGTGATTTTGAAAGGACTCAACAACGACCTGCTCAAGGTGTTCGCGATGACGGGATTCAACCACTTGTTTGACATGCAATGAAGCATCGGAACATTTTGGCATTGAGTGTCTTGACACTGATGTGTCCGCTGGCCTCGCTGGCCGACGACCACGCCGCCGAGACCGATGCCGACAAGCCCAACGAGTTCACCCTCGCCGCGCAGCTGCTCACGCGCGGCGAGTGGCGCGCTGGCGGACTGCCTGTCAACGAAGCCGAGGCCGAAACCAAGCCCGAGCAGCACGCCCTGTTCGTCATGGAGCGCATGCGCCTCACCGCTGGCTATACGCGGCAGGCTCTCTCCATGAAGGTCACCGCGCAGCACAGCGGCGTGTGGGGCCAGAGCGGCAAGGGCACGTTCAACCTCTATGAGGCATGGGCCAAGCTGCAGAGCCGTCAGGGCCTCTTCGCGCAAATCGGACGCCAGGAACTCGTCTACGACGACCAGCGCATCATCGGCAACAACGACTGGGCCATGGCAGCCGCCTCCCACGACGTGCTCCGCCTGGGCTATGATGGCGACCAGCACCGGGCGCACCTCATCCTGGCCTACAACCAGAATGCCGCAGGCACCTATGGCGGCAGCCGGTATGTGAACGGCGCAGAGCCTTACAAGACCATGCAGACCCTCTGGTATCACTATCAACCCCGGCAGTTGCCGCTGCAAGTGTCGCTGATGGCGATGAACGTGGGCACGCAGAGTGAATTGGACGACGACGACGCCACCATGAACCAGCAGCTCGTGGGCACCTATGTGAAAGCCAATCCGGGCAAGTTCAATCTCGAAGGCTCGTTCTACTACCAGCTTGGCAGAAACGAGTACGACTTGCCCATCCATGCGTGGATGACTGCCGTGCGCGGCGACTATCGGTTCGACGACCGCTGGACGGCCTATGGCGGCTACGACTACCTGAGCGGCGACAAAAACTACAACGTGCCGCCGGCTGGCGGGTTCGGACTGCAGAGGCTCACCGAAATCAATGGCTTCAACCTGCTCTTCGGCTCCCACCACCAGTTTTATGGCGCTATGGATTTCTTCTACGTCACCACCTACTACGGCGGCCTGACCCCGGGCTTGCAGAACCTCTACGTGGGCGGAAAGTGGCGGCCGAACCAAAAGCTGACCCTGGAAACATCCTACCACTATATGGCCACGGCGGTCAAGGTGACCGATGCCGACAAGTCGCTCGGACATCAAGTGGATTTCACAGTGTCCTACTCCCCCTTGCGCGACGTCAAGCTGGCAGCCAGCTACACCTTCATGGCCGGCACGCCCACCATGGAGAAACTCAAGCGTGCCGACGGCGACCGATTCCTTCACTGGGCTTGGATTTCGGCCACTTTCACTCCTCAGTTCCTTAAAGTTAAATGGTAAATAATCATCTTACATTTCAAAGCAAATGATAACTACTGCACCGTTATCCAAATCGCAATATGGCATCTATGCCGAGTGCATTGGCCATGAAGGCGAGATATACTACAACCTGCCGTATCTGCGCACGCTCGACAGCAGCATCGATGCCGAGCGCTTGGCACAGGCTGCGGCCACGGCCGTCAAGGCCCACCCCACGCTGCTCAGCCGCATCGCGCAAGGCGACGACGGCGAGCCGCTGCAAACGCTTGATGTTGACAACGAGACGTTCGTAGTCGAGGTGCGCGATGTGGACGACATCGAGCTTGAAAAGCCGCTCCTGCCCAAGCCCTTCGACTTGGTGGGTGGGCGACTCATCCGCATCGAGCTGCTGCGCAGCCACGGCAAGCTCTACTTGTTCATCGACTGCCATCACATCGTGGCCGACGGCACCACCCTGGGCGTGCTGCTCGACGACATCGACCGCGCCTATCGCGGCGAAACCCTCGAGCCCGAAGCCCTCACAATGGCACAGGTGGCCCTCGATGAGGCCGCCCGCCGGCAGAGTCCCGAATTCGACATCGCCCGCCAGTGGTATGCCGAGCATTTCGATTGCGGCGACACCTACACGCCGCTCATGCCCGACCTCGAAGAGCCGCAATACAGCGAGGCGGCACTGCTGCGCCCTCTGGAGGTGATGCCCGACGTCGTCCAGCGGTTCTGTAAGGAGAACGGTGTGTTCAAGAGCACGCTCTTCACCGCAGCCTACAGCCTGCTGCTGGCGCGCTTCACGGGCGAGAATGAGGCCCTCTTCACCACGGTGTACAAGTGATGAATACGTGTAATAGGACTAACATAAACTATATCTTCTGCCTTATTCAGCA
>CAMVDK010000217.1 GCA_947166165.1 uncultured Porphyromonadaceae bacterium | reverse complement strand
CCTGAATGTCGCCGTCCATGAAGGCGGCGAGGTTGTAGATCGAGTAGCCGATGCGGTGGTCGGTGATGCGGCCTTGCGGATAGTTGTAGGTGCGGATTTTGGCCGAGCGGTCGCCGGTGCTCACCAGCGTGCGGCGACGGCTGGCGATGTCGTCGACATACTTCTGGTGCTCATTGTCGTAGATGAACGTGCGCAGACGCGCCAGTGCGCGTTCCTTGTTTTTGGGTTGGTCGCGCGTCTCGGTGCACTCAATCAGAATCTCTTGTTGTTCACCCGTGTTGGGGTTGGTCCACATATAGCGCAGGCGCACGCCGCTGTTCACCTTGTTCACGTTCTGGCCGCCGGCGCCGCTGCTGCGGAAGGTGTCCCACTTGATTTCGCCCTCGTTGATGTGCACATCGAAAGGCTCCGCCTCGGGGAGCACGGCCACGCTGGCCGCCGACGTGTGGACACGGCCCTGCGTCTCGGTGACGGGCACGCGCTGCACTCGGTGAACGCCCGACTCATACTTCAGCGTGCCGTAGACGTTGGTGCCCGTGATGCTGAAAATCACCTCCTTGAACCCGCCCGAGGCCCCTTCCGTGCAGCTCGACATCTGCACCGTCCAGCCTCGCGACTCACAGTAGCGCGTGTACATTCGCGCCAGGTCGCCGGCAAAGAGCGCCGCCTCGTCACCGCCCGTGCCGCCGCGAATCTCCAGCACAGCGTTCTTCGAGTCCTCGGGGTCTTCGGGAATCAGCAACAGTTTGATTTTTTCCTCCAGTTTTGGCTCTAGCTGCAGGTTGGTGTCAATCTCGTCGCGGGCCATCGCCCGGAGTTCCTCATCGCTTTCGCTTTCCAGCAGCGCGCGTGCGTCGGCAATGTCGGCAATCACCTTTTTATATCGATTGGCTGTTTTCAGCAGCGACTCCAGGTGCTTGTATTCTTTAGTGAGTTTCACATAGCGCTGTTGGTCGGCAATCACGGCCGGGTCGGTGATCAGTGTTCCGATTTCCTCAAATCGAGCATCAAGGCCTTCGAGTCGTTGTAGTAGGGGGTTGTCGGTCATATAGTTTAGAAATTTTCTGCGAAATTACTGCAAGCCGAGCAAAATACAAAATGAAATCAAGAAATTTTCATTTTCTTTCTTACATATGAGGAGGCGAGCCGGTCAATTTGCGGTGATAGCACGAAGAACGGATGGTGAATGTTGGTTGTTTGATGTTTGTTTCGTAACTTTGTGGCCTGAAATATTCGATTGATACGCAATGAAACGATTTTTCTCAATGATTTTAGCCCTGCTGGGGCTGGGCACGGCAGCCTCGTGCTCGCAGCAAGTGAATTACAACAATGTGGATGTGAAGGGCTTTGAGGATGTGCTGGCCGGAGGCGACGTGCAGTTGCTCGACGTGCGCACGGACGAGGAGTACGCCGAGGGCCACTTGGCGGGTGCCTTGCTCTGCGATGTGAAGCTGCCGGCGTTCCTCGACGATTGCGTCGCCATGCTCGACACGGCCCGCACAGTGGCAGTCTACTGCCGCAGCGGCCGCCGCTCGGTCACCACCGCCGAGAAGCTCGCCGGAGCGGGTTTCAAGGTGGTGAACCTCGAGGGCGGGATCCAAGCCTGGCAGAAGGCTGGCCGCGCCGTCACGCTCACCCATGCGCAGGTCGACCGCTTCGTGACCCCTGCCGGCACCTATGTCGAGTTGCACGCCGTGATGCACGGCAGCGTGCGCATTGTGGCTGGCGGGCGCGAGATTGAGGTCGACCCGGTGACCCAACTGGGAAATAGGAAGTCGGAGTATGACCTTTGTCCGAAGGCCGATTTCATTCTTGTCACCCACGAGCATGGCGACCACTTCGACCGCAAAGCCATCGAGCAGCTCACCAATCCGACCACCGCACTGGTGACCAATGCCCGTTGTGCCGGCATGCTCGGTTATGGGCAGGTGATGGCTAATGGCGACACCACCACGCTGGCGCCGGGCATCACACTGCAGGCCGTGCCGGCCTACAACACCACCGAGGGCCACACGCAATTCCATCCCAAAGGACGCGACAATGGCTTTGTGCTCACCATCGATGGCCTGCGCATCTACATTGCCGGCGACACCGAGGACATTCCCGAAATGGCTCGGTTGCGCGACATCGACATCGCTTTTCTGCCTTGCAACCAGCCCTATACGATGACCGTGGACCAGCTCGTGAAGGCGGCGCGCATGGTGAAGCCCCGGGTGCTGTTCCCCTACCACTATGGCGAGACCGACGTGACCGCTGTGCCCGCACAACTCAAGGCCGACGGCATCGAGGTGCGCATCCGCCACTATGAGTGAAAACGGCACGAGCGCGGTGTGCCTAAACGATGACGAATTTCGCGTATTTAAGAAGGAGCGTGTGCTCGCCCGATTCGGTGCATTCGACCACGATTTTGGCTTCGGCTCCACTGGTGTCGATGCTTTTGATTCGGCCCTGGCCGAAGCGGGCAAGGTGAATCGTCATGCCTTCGCTCAGCTCGTCGGCGCGGTGGATGCGCATTTCGCCAGCGGTGGCGGGCAGGGGTGGGGTGGCGCTCTTCGCCGGGCGGGCGGGGGGCGTGAAACGCGTGGTGATGGGTGGTGCCGAGGGGCGCGGAGGGGCCAGCGGCGGCGTGGGGCGGAAGTTGGGCCAGCGGCTCTGACTGGTGGCGCCGCGCTGGGTGGAGCTGTGCGAATCTATGGACGATGACAATTGCAGATACTGCGGGTCGATGTCGCTCACGAAGCGCGACACCTTGCATTCGCGCTCCTGGCCGTAGATGGAGCGCTTGCCGGCGTGGGTGATCACGCAGTTCTTCATGGCCCGCGTGAGGGCCACATACATCAGTCGTCGCTCCTCTTCGATGCCGCCCCGCGAATCCTTGCTCATGGCCGACGGGAAGAGGTCCTCCTCCATGCCTACGATAATCACATTTTTGAATTCCAGACCTTTGGCTGCATGCACGGTCATGAGGGTCACCTTCTCGCCGTCGGGGTCGTCGCGGTCCTGGTCGGTGAGCAGCGACACCTCGGCCAGGAAGTCGGCCAGCGAGAGGTCGTCGAGTCCTTGTGCCAGGTGGTCGTCTACAAAGCTCTTCACAGCGTTGACGAGCTCGGTGATGTTCTGCTGCCGGCTGATGTTTTCGGGTGCGCTGTCGTTCATATATATGGCGAGCAGGCGTGTGCGCTCGATGATGACCTTGGCCAGGGTGAAGGCATCGGCACCCTCGTCGTTCATGCGTGCAAAGCCCTCGATGAGCGTGCGGAACCCTTCGAGCTTCTTCAGCGCGTCTTTCTTCACGTCGAGCTGGTGCTGCTGGGGGTGGGGGAGCACTTGCCACAGGCTCACATTGCCGTCGATGGCGCAGCGCTGCAGCTTGCCCAGCGTGGTGGCGCCTATGCCGCGTGCGGGGTAGTTGACCACGCGGCGCAGCGCCTCGTCGTCGTCGGGGTTGATGGTCAGGCGCATGTAGCACACGGCATCCTTGATTTCCTTGCGCTCGTAGAACGACAGCCCGCCGTAGATGCGGTAGGGGATGGCGTTGCGCATGTTGCCGTGCTTGTTGCGCCGCCCGCCGTTGCTCAGAGCGTCCTCGAAAGCGCGGCTCTGCGCGTTGGTGCGGTAGAGCACGGCGAAGTCCTCGTAGCTGTCGCCCTCGCGGGCCTTGATGGCGGCTATCTGTGCGGCCACCACATAGGCCTCGTCTTGCCCGTCGAAGCACTTAATCACAGGTATGGCGCCGCCCACGGCGTTTTCCGAGTACAGATGCTTGGCAATCTGCCGGTTGTTCTTCTCGATGAGCGAGTTGGCGGCGTTAACGATGGTCTGCGACGAGCGGTAGTTGCGCTCAAGCTTGAAGGTCTTTAGGTCGGGGTAAGTCTTCTTAAGTGTGAGGATGTTGTCGATGTTCGCCCCACGGAACGAGTAGATGCTCTGCGCGTCGTCGCCCACCACGGTCAGCCGGTTGTGGAGTCGGGTGAGTTGCAGCACAATCATGTGCTGGGCGAAGTTGGTGTCCTGGTATTCGTCGACGAGCACGTAGTCGAACCGCCGCTGGTAGGCCTCTAGCACATCAGGATTGTCGCGTAGCAGGATGTTGGTCTGCAGCAGCAGGTCGTCGAAGTCCATGGCACCGGCCGCGCGGCAGCGCTCGCAGTAGGCGCGGTAGATGGCGTAGGTGAGCGGCCTTCCGGCGCGCTCGTCCTCGGCACGCATGGCGGCATGGTGCTCGTAGTCGTCGGCCGTGATCAGAGCATTCTTCATCGTCGAGATGATGTTGTGGATGGTGGCGGGCTTGTAGACCTTGTCGTCGAGGTTCATGTCGTGCACAATCATCTTGACCAGCGAGCGCGAGTCGGAGGTGTCGTAGATGGTGTAGTCGTGCCGGTAGCCGATGCGCTCGGCGTTGATGCGCAGCACCCGCGCGAAGATGCTGTGGATCGTGCCCATCCACAATTGCCTCGACACTTCCTCGCCAACGAGTTTTTCGATGCGCTCGCGCATCTCGCGGGCGGCCTTGTTGGTGAACGTGAGGGCCATGATGCGGTAGGGAGGCAGACCTTGTTTCAGCAGGTGTACGATTATGTAGGTCAGCACGCGCGTCTTGCCCGACCCCGCGCCGGCAATCACCAGCTGCGGTCCCGAGCAGTATTCCACCGCCTCGCGCTGCTGCTCGTTGAGTTGTTCCAGATATTGCTCCACAGCTTTTCGTTGATGAAGGTTCACAATGATTCGCCCTGCGCCGCCACCGCGCCGCATTCGGCCTGCAAAGTTACGGATTTATTTCTGATTTTGAAAAAATAGTTTCACAGGGCGACGATTATCGCAGAATCCGAGGCAACCACCGGCAACATGCTGCGAGGGTAGGACCAAGACCTGTCATGGCTGGATGGCCGGGGCAAAACGATGGTACATCGCGTCAAATCCTGCGACGGTAGGGCCATGACCTGTCATGGCCGGATGGCCGAGTCAAAACGACGGTACATCGCGTCAAATCCTGCGACGGTAGGGCTATGACCTGTCATGGCCGGTGGCCGAATATGCGGTAATCAATAATGTGTAT
>CAMVDK010000216.1 GCA_947166165.1 uncultured Porphyromonadaceae bacterium | reverse complement strand
AAAAACAATAAAATTTCGCACGCCGTCGCAGCCTTTCACGGCCCAAAAAACGGAGCCTCGCCACGTGTGGCAAGGCTCCTGTTGTCATTGGTGATGCGGGGCCGACGGGAGCGCTACTGGATGAGGCTGCCGAGCGGGGTGATGCCGTTCACCTCGAGGTGGGAGTGCCAGTGGTCGTAGTAGAGGTTGCCGCCGCGCCACTCCACCTCGCCGGGCTGGAAGTCGACGGTCTCGCTGCGGATGAAGGTCTTGGGCGGGCTCAGGCGGTCGCCAACGCCCTCGTTGGTGGCCATGCGGTAGACGTCGATGCCGGTGGCATAGTAGGCGTCCATGGGCGTGTCGATGGCCGAGCGCCCGAACGACTGGTCGGTGGGCACCCAGCCCACGCCCTCGAAGTAGGTCTCGCCCCAGTCGTGCCAGTTCACCTCGCCCGGGTGGAGCATCCATCCGCTCTCCCATCGCGCCGGGATGCCCAGGGCGCGCACCAGCGTGATGTAGAGCAGTGTGACCTGTCCGCAGTCGCCGTGGCCGTTGTCGAGCACATACTGCGGGATGTTGGCCAGGGTGCTGTATTCGCGCGCTCCGGCCCAGGGATAGGTGCGCGAAATCCATTGATACACCTTGTAGGCCTGCATGACGGGGTTCTCCTCGTCGCCCACGATGCGCCGGGCCAGGTCGCGCATCTTGTCGGTGACAATCATGTGCGGCGCCTCGCTGGCGGTGTAGGTGCGGTAGAGCTCGGTGTCGGTGCGGTAGGGCTCGACCAGCGCCAGCAGGTCTTGCTGGGCGATGTGCCGCTCGCCCACCTCGTAGGTGAAAGTGTACTCAAAGTGGGTGGGCTTGCCGGCCTCGGCCACAGCCTCCATGTAGACGGTGTGGTGCTTGCTGTCCTGGCTCATGGTGGCGGGATGGTTGCCTTCCACGTAGTGGATGTTGCGCTGCCGCTCGTTCTCGTAGGGGAACGGCATCCACACGCGCAGCCTCTCGCCGGCGGGTACGGCGTCGGCGTCGACGTCGAGCGTGAAGGTGATGTTGGCCCGTCGCCAGTCGCGCACGCCGTGGCGGTCGGCCGCGGTGCGCATGGCCTGCCTGAAGTAGCGGCTGCGTGTGGCGTAGGTCTCCTGCCGCTCCTGCTCGTTGGCCTGCGCAAACTCATCGCCGAGCAGCCACAGGTTGCGCACACTCTTGCGGAACCACCACTCCTGCCCGTCGATGTTCATCACCTCGAGTTTGCGCGTGGCTTTCCAGTTGGCGATTTGCGCGTCGGTGGCTTCGGGCATCCGCTCGCGGATGAGCGCCACGCCCTGCTCGGGGGTGAGGTTGAAGTCCTTGCGGATGCGCTCCATGATGGTGAGCAGCGAGTCGATGCGCACGGCTTCGGCAGTGCGGGTCTTGCGGGGCAGTTTGTCCATGATTTTCTCGGCGCGGGCGAATTCGCCCTGGGCGATGCACTGGTTCACCTGCGCGAGCCAGTCGGCCCCTTGCGCCCCGGTGGCTGTGCCCAGCAGAGCCAGCACAGCGATGAGATTGCGAATTTTCATAACTTTCGGAAGATGTTGGAATTTTTCAGCCGCAAATTTACGAAAAAATTTCCAACCATAGCATCGTATGCGAAAAGAACGTCACGGCACCACCCCCGCAGATTTTCCGCTAATACTCCAAGCTGTACTCCCGATTTTGCGGTAAAATACGGAGTAGTGTTCCCGATTTTGCGGTAAAATGCGGAGTAGTGTTCCCGATTTTGCGGTAAAATACGGAGTAGTGTTCCCGGTGTTCTCGAAATTATAAAAGTTGGCTTCACATCCATGAGCACCACCAACTCAGTCATAACAAACTTTTTGTCAGACAGCAATTATTGATTAACTTTGCAGTCGGAAAACAAAACAGAACGAAACAATGACACTTCACCGACTTTACACCTGGATTGCCGCAGCAACGGTCGCGCTGGCGGCCTGCGCGTCGACCGACACCAAGATGGACCAGTTCATCAACGACTTGATGGGCCGCATGACCCTGCAAGAGAAAATCGGGCAGCTGAACCTGCCCGTCACGGGCGACATCATCACGGGCAGCAGCGTCAGCGGCGACGTGGTGGGCCAGATTGAGCGCGGCCAAGTGGGCGGATTGTTCAACATGAAGGGCACCCGGCAAATCCGACAGTTGCAGGAGGTGGCCGTCGAGCGCAGCCGACTGGGCATTCCGCTGCTGTTCGGCATGGACGTGATTCACGGCTACGAGACGGTGTTCCCCATTCCGCTGGCCATGTCGATGAGCTGGGACATGGACGCCATAGCCCGCTCGGCGCGCATCGCCGCCACCGAGGCCACGGCCGACGGCATCTGCTGGACCTTCAGCCCCATGGTGGACCTGTGCCGCGAGCCGCGCTGGGGACGCATGAGCGAGGGTGCTGGCGAAGACCCCTACCTGGTGTCGCAGGTGGGGCGGGCCATGATTGAGGGCTACCAGGGCCCCGACCTGGCCGACCGCACCACGATGATGGCCTGCGTGAAGCACTTTGCCCTCTACGGAGGCGCCGAGGCCGGACGCGACTACAACACGGTGGACATGAGCCACGTGCGTATGTTCAATGAATATTTCCCGCCCTACAAGGCCGGGGTCGACGCCGGAGCCGGCAGCTTCATGGCCGCGTTCAACACCGTGGACTACATCCCCGCCACTGGCAACCGATGGCTGCTCACCGACGTGCTGCGCCAGCGGTGGGGCTTCGACGGCTTTGTGGTGAGCGACTACACGGGCATCAGCGAGATGATCAACCACGGCATGGGCGACCTGCAGGCCGTCTCGGCGCTGGCGCTCAACGCCGGCACCGACATGGACATGGTGGCCTCGGGCTATGTGTCGACCCTCGAGCGCTCGCTGGCCGAGGGAAAGGTCACTGTCGAGGCCATCGACCAGGCCTGCCGCCGTGTGGTCGAAGCCAAGTATAAGCTCGGACTTTTTGACGACCCCTACCGCTACCTCGACCCCAAGCGCGCCGGCAAGGAAATCTACACCGACGCCCACCGCGCCGAGGCACGCCGACTGGCCACCGAGACGTTTGTCCTGCTCAAGAACGACGACCACGTGCTCCCGCTCAAGCGCCAAGGCCGCATCGCCCTCGTCGGGCCACTGGCCAACACCCGCGCCAACATGCCCGGCACCTGGAGCGTGGCGGCCACCAGCGAGCGCTACAGCACGCTGCTCGAGGCCATGCAGCGAGCCACCGCCGGACGCGCCGAGGTGCTCTACGCCAAGGGCTGCAACGTGTGCTACGACGCCGAGTTGGAGAAGAACGCCACCATGTTCGGCCGCGAGATGCGCGACGAGCGCGACGCCGAAGTGATGCGCACCGAGGCCGTGCGACTGGCACAGCAGTGCGACGTGGTGGTGGCAGCCATGGGCGAGCCCAGTGAGATGAGCGGCGAGGCCAGCTCGCGATCGCAACTCGGCATTCTCGACGCGCAGCGCGACCTGCTGGAGGCTCTGCTCAAAACCGGCAAGCCCATCGTGCTGCTCAACTTCGCCGGCCGCGCCACCGTGATGACGTGGGAGGCCGAGCATCTGTCCACCATCCTCAACGTGTGGTTCGGCGGCAGCGAGGCGGCCGACGCCATATGCGACGTCATCTTCGGCGATGTGGCTCCTAGCGGAAAGCTGTCGGTCACCATGCCGCGCAACGAGGGGCAGATACCCATCTACTACAATCATCTGAACACCGGCCGGCCCAATCCCAAGTGGTTCACCAAGTATACGAGCAACTACCTCGACGTGCCCAACGACCCGCTGTTCCCCTTCGGCTACGGCTTGAGCTACACCACGTTCAGCTACAGCCCGCTCACGCTCAGCTCCACGACGATGGGCCGCGACGGCAGTGTCGAGGCCACCGTCACGGTCACCAACACCGGCTCAACCGCCGGCACCGAGGTGGTGCAGCTTTACCTGCGCGACTTGGTGGGCAGCATCGCGCGGCCGGTGCAGGAACTCAAGGATTTTGCCCGCATCACCCTGCAACCTGGCGAGAGCCGCGTGGTGACCTTCACCATCACGGCCGACAAACTCAAATTCTACAACGCCGACCTGGTCTACGACTGCGAGCCGGGCGACTTCGAGGTGATGGTGGGCCCCGACAGCCGCAACGTGCAGCGACTGACCTTCACGCTGCAATAGTTTTGACACACCCGACAACCACCCGAAGGGTGGCATTTGGATAGCCCCGGGTGTCGCGCGACAGACGAGCGAAGCGAGTCTGACGCGCACCACCCGGGGGGACGCGCACCACCCGGGGGGGAACGCGACATTCCTCACGGCCGTCGCCGTTAGGCGACCACCTCATTGAGGGCTGCAATACCCGCCTAATTGCTTGTGCTTCAAAGGGGTGCCTGGTTGCCGTGGCCGGGGCAGACGACGCGGCCCTCGGCGAGCTGCTTGATGCGCTCCACAGAAGCCGCCGCCGTGCGCTTGTCGCCACCGGGCAGGATGGTGACCACCTTCACGCCGGGGATGTAGGCGTCGCCGGTGAACAGATACTCGCCCACGGCGAAGGTGACGCAGCTGGGGTTGTGGCCCGGGGTGGCGTGGACGGCGGCCCGGATGCCGGCGAACAGCGGCAGCACGTCGCCGTCGGCAATCAGGCGGATGTGCGAGTCGTCGGGCAGGCGGTAGGGACTGTCGTGGTAGGCCGACAGGTTCTTGTACTCGTCGAGCAGCGCGTCGCGCCCGTCGGCGGTGGTGAGGATGCGCGCGGCGGGGAAGCGGGCCACCAGCTCGTTCAGCCCGTAGATGTGGTCGAAGTGCGCGTGCGTGAGCAGCACGCCGTGCAGCGGCGCTTCGACGAGCGGCAGCAGCGGCTCCACGTCGCCGCAGTCCACCAGCCAGGTGCCCTCTCCAGGCTGGACCAGCACCCAGGTGTTGGACGTGAATATGGAATTCTCTACTCTTGTGATGGTCATCGTAGCGATGCTTTAGGTGGGTTCTATAAATTGCAAAAAAGTAATGAATGGTTTTGGCCGCCTTGGGTTGCTTGCTGGCATCTTTTGTCTCAACTGCTTGAACCGTAGCCCGCTACTGCTTCGAGCAGCTTGAGCCAAAACCTGCTCAGCAATCAAGCCCAATTCGGCTCAAGCAATT
>CAMVDK010000215.1 GCA_947166165.1 uncultured Porphyromonadaceae bacterium | reverse complement strand
GATGGATGTCACGGAGTTGGGGATGGTCAGCGAGCCGGTGAAGCCGCTGCAACCAGCGAAGGCCCTCTCGCCGATGGATGTCACGGAGTAGGTTTTTCCGCTATAGTTTACCGAACTCGGAATGGTCAGTGAACCAGACGCTGAATTACCGTCAACGTGGCCAGTCACTTTCACCGTCGTTGCGCCGGTGGTTTCGTATTTCAACTTGTCGACCGTAAATGTGTCGGCCATTGCACCGAATGGCAACAGCAGCACGGCCAGCAATAGCAGGAGTTTGTAAAGTTGTTTCATCGTTATTTGTTTTGGTGAGAATGAATTTTCTGCCTACTCTGTTGCGGGATTTTCGGCATTCTCCCAGTTTCGGTTGCAAATTTAGGGCATTTGGACGGAAGCCTTGAATTTCATTCTGTTTCAGTTTTTTTCGAGTTCTGTTTCATATGATTTCATTTAACATACAATAACCACCCAAACCAGATATTCATTTTTGTTAACAACCAAAAGGGAGTCATATGGCATTGTTTTTAGTAATTTTGTGGCGATTTTAGATTCAATTATTATTCAAGTTTCTAAAGGTGGGTTCTATAAATTGCTTGAGCCGAATTGGGCTTGATTGCTGAGCAGGTTTTGGCTCAAGCTGCGCGAAGCAGTAGCGGGCTACGGTTCAAGCTGTTGAGACAAAAGATGCCAGCAAGCTGGCCCAAGACGGCCAAAACCCCACATTACTTTTTTGCAATTTATAGAACCCACCTAAAGTGGCTTTGCCCCTTTAGAAACTTGAGATTATTATTCCAGCTGCGATGAACGATTTGAAAGATAATGTGGCGACTTTGCGCGAACTGGTGGAGCGGCATTTCGGTGCCACCATGAGAACTCCGGCAGACTTCAAACGGCTGAAAAAACACATCGATGCCCAAATCGGTGTGTCGCTGAGCACGAGCACGCTGATGCGCGTGTGGGGCTACGTGACGAGCAATGCGCAGCCGAACGCGGCGACGCTGAACACACTGGCTCGCTACGTGGGCTACA
The DNA here is from genome assembly GCA_947166165.1 of uncultured Porphyromonadaceae bacterium. Taxonomy (GTDB): domain Bacteria; phylum Bacteroidota; class Bacteroidia; order Bacteroidales; family Muribaculaceae; genus Sodaliphilus. The sequence continues at coordinate 4,109 of CAMVDK010000215.1, read as the reverse complement.
GCGACTTCAAGCAGTTCGTCGACAACGGCGGTGCCGACCGCGACTCGAGCGAGGACGTGGTGAGCCCGCGCATCTCCGTGAGCGAAAACCTGCGGGTGCGCGACCGCGTTCGCCTCACCTGGCAGCCCGACCGAGAGTGCCTGGTGCGCTACATGGGCAACGAACAGTTTGTGGTCGAGCAGGCGGTTGCCACCAAGCTCCGTGCCGGCGACACGTTCTCATGCTCATTCATCATCGAGGGCGAACCGCTCTATCTCGACAACCTGGTTCGCGCCGGCAACGCGCCGGTGGCCTTCGTGTGCGGCAAGCGCGGCGGCGTGCACTTCGAGATGGTGCCGCCACCAGTCATGACCGAGCGTAGCCTAACCCAACTTCAACGCTGAAAAAATTTTTCAGCGTTGAAGTTGGGTTAATAAAATGATGCTCAATATGAGCGGTTGGATTCACGTTCTTTTGAGTCGCGGTAGACGTTGTTGACTTTGTTGCTACCGAAGGAATAGGAAATGCGAAACTGTACTGAGTGAGAATGAATGTTGTTACAAGAATAGACGTTGTAGTCTTGGTAATAGGCGGTGGATTTGGTGATGTTCCACCCAAACGGGTCGCTCACCGAAGCCGTTAGCGTAAGCCTATTATCCAGCAGCATATAACGCAGTTCGCAGCCTATCAGCGACATGGATTCGTAATGAACCATTCGCTCATTATATGGGAAATAGTGGCTGAAACGCACATTGAAGATGAGGTTTCGCTGGCGGTTGAGCATGAAGGATGTATTGAATTCCAACTTGCCGCTCCAGTCGCTCTGGTCGAGGTCTTTGAAATCGGCAATCTTGGACTTGGCATAGGTGCTGAAAACCTCGCCGCCAACATTCAAACTCCACCAGTCAAATAACGAGCGGTTATAGGAGGCATAGAGGCCAATTTTGTTGCTATTGAAGCAGTTTTCGGGGATTGTCTGCTGACTACCATCGGCATTGAAACGAGTCACATAGCCAATAACATTGTGATTGTATGAATTATAAAGCACGGCATATATACCTTTGGAACTATAGCTGATTTCAGCATTGTGCGCTATACTTGGCTTCAAATTGGGATTGCCTGAAACATAGTCGCTGGTAGTCGTATAATAGCGGAAGGGATTGAGGTCGGCAAAATTGGGACGACTAATACCCATTGAATAAGACAGAGAGAAACGTCCTGTGCTTTGATTGTTATAACTCAGGATCAACGATGGAAACAGATAGCCATAGTTGTTGTTATGCCGCTCGTTGCCGATGTCTTGATATCCTTTCACATCGGTGTGCTCATATCGCAGACTGAGTTTGCCGAAGAAAGAATCGGTGAAATTCCGTTCCGCACTGACGTATGCAGCAACAGTGTTTTCATCATAGTTGAATCGGTTGCTCTGCATTGGGTCTATTATCCATTTGTTGCCATCATATTGACTCACGTTCAACTTAGTATTGTTACCGATGCCAGTAAATGCAAATCCAGTTTCCAACTTGAATCCGTTGAAGGGCAGAATGGCATCAAGTTTTGCAGAATGGATGCGATAATTGTTGTGCCCCTCGTTTGTTAGCCTTGACTCATTGCCTGGCCATGCAGTTGTCACGCCTGAGAAAGATTTGCTGCTGCGATTAAAGAAATTGTATGTTAGGCTGAGCATCTTGCCTTTGTCGTCCAACTGCCAGTCGCTAAACGTCGTTAACGTCAAGGCATCATTGGGGCGCGATGGTGAATGGTTATAGGAACTAAACACAACATCGTTTTCAATAGTAACATCATTCAAATCGCTTTTCAGCCTATAAGTGCTAAAATTGGCAATGAAACCAGCACACAATCTATCGCTGAACTTGTATTTGAGCAAGCCATTGATGCCCAATGTCCTGTTGGTGAAATGGGTGGTACGGGCAGATGTCTTTTCGCGGTTGGCAAAGGTGTAGGTGCGTTCAAGGTCGTTGATGCCCTTGATGTCACTCCAACTTGCATCGGCAGAGAGTTCAACCTTTCGAGTGGTGTGCGACAGACTGCCGCCAAGCATATAGTTGAAACTCTCACGAAAATTGCCATTGCCCCAAACATTACCACGCGTGCCTAACGACTCATTGCGAGTAGTGATGCTGATAAAGGCAACATTTGCACCAGCGGCATATTTTGCAGGCGGTGTGGTGAGCAGTTCAATCTTTTCGATGCCAGAGGCTTGCAGATTTTTTAGTTGCATGGCGATGGCTTCGTCGCTCATCTCCAGGAGTCGGCCGTCAACGATGTACCTTACCGATGATTTTCCTGCCACAGTCACCAGGTCGTTGACGACCGACACACGCGGAATGCGGTCAAGCACCTCGATGCCATTCAACCCCTTGGCGAAAGAGTCATTTTTGGTTAGATACACAATGCGGTCGGGCGACTGCTTGAGCACCGTGCGATGGCCAACCACCACCACTTCGTTGAGTTCGAGCACTTTATCCCAATAGTCAGCAATGGAATCGACAGCTATCGAATCATTCAACTCCTGCCCATATAGAGACGAGGGCAGCATAGCCACCAAAATGATGGCTTGTAGAAATTTGTTCATAATTTATTCTTGATTAGTTATTTAAATGCCTTTTCCTTGCCTTGTATGAAGAAGAATCCTCCTCCATGGCGGTCACGTTGCAAGCCGATGTAGATTGTCTCTCCGTTGTTGATGATTTGCAATGAAGTGTATTGCCCGTCTTTACCCTGATGGTCAGAGTAGTCTGATGCCCTCGGTGCATCTTTGGCCATGGCATCGGCAATCTTCTTGATAATGTCAGGGTTGTTCTTGACGGTAATGCCACGATAGTAGTTTCCGTTGTTTTTGTAAATGGATATGGTGACACTCTTATTGTTGTTGAAACGACCGTCAAACAGGCTTTCGACATTCAACTTCGGCGGATTGGCATAGACCGCAATGGCAGCGACAATGCTCAATATGATGAAAATAAGACGTTTCATTTCTTTTGATTTATATGATTCATGAATTGTTCTACTTTTGCTTCTTCGGCTGCATTCTGTTCGTTGACCACCTGCATGAATTGCTGCATTTTAGCGACATCGGCCTCGGCGATTTCGTGCGCGACTTTATCGCTTGCTCTCTCTCCAGCGACATAGACGATGCAGTCATTACTGCCTGTGATAGAATTAATTTGCGTACTGTAGCGATATATGAAAAGAGCCCCCAATAGAATCGCAAAACATGCTGCAGTTCGCATCACCCATGTCCAGATTGGTTTGTGCGATTTCTTGGCTTCAACTATATTTACAGAACGTGAAAGCGCCATCAATACTTTTGTTTCTTCTATCAGTGGGGAGTTATAGTTGATGTGCATCAGCACATATTCCAACTCCGTCTCTTCCAATACTGAGAGTTTGCAGTCTTGAAAGAGTAGGCATAGACTTTCGACTTCCTCTATGGTGAATTGCTCATCGTGATGTTTCATTGTTCCAACTTTTTGAGAGTTTCACGAATCTTTTTGCGTATGCGGCTCATGTTCATTCTCACCGCCTCTACCGACATGGACAGCTGCTCAGCAATCTGCCCGTAATCGAAGCCCTCATGAGTGACGAGATTGAATATTTGCCGTTGTAAAGGGGTCAACTGCTGTTGCAACAGTTGCTCAAGACGTTTAATATCTTCGGTTTCCATGCTGTAGTGCGGCACATCATTTTGGCCGATGGAGTCAATCGGAATTGCTCTTGCTTTCCTCAGACGGTCGATGCATATATTCCGTAATACGGTCACAAGTTTATTTCTCGCCTCCTGCGAGGACTCCACTTCGCTCTTGTCGCTCAACTTCAGCCATGTGTCCTGGAGCACATCTTGGGCTTCCTCGTCGCTTTGCAGATATCGCAATGCGATCTGGTGCAGCTTGTCGCGCAAGCCAAGAAACGAGGATGTCATCAAGTCGAGTCCCATGTCCGTTTATTACTGATACGATTGAAACGCCAAAATGTAACAATAAAAGTACAGAAAAAAGTATCCTGACACAAAATATCTCCAAAAAGGTTGTAACACTACAAGCGTTTTTTGGATATTGAGATTATTGATAGCCGTTTCATCATCTTGAATGTATTCTGCGCTGCAAATA
>CAMVDK010000214.1 GCA_947166165.1 uncultured Porphyromonadaceae bacterium | reverse complement strand
AAAACCTGCTCAGCAATCAAGCCCAATTCGGCTCAAGCAATTTATAGAACCCACCTAAAAAACAAAAGATTCATGAGTTCCAGTAAATAAATCTTTTGTTCTTGTGACCACTCGAGTCAAAAAGGCTTTTTTCCGTTTGTCTAAAACCACACTAAAAGAGCGTTTGAGACATAAGAACACAAGACTTTATATAAAGAACAAAAGCTTCATGAGTTCCAGTAAATAAATCTTTTGTTCTTGTGCCCACTCGAGTCGAAGGCTTTTGTTCTTATGTCTAAAACCATAATTCTTGATGGCGGGCACGCCGATGGTGATTCGCTACGCGGCGGTTCATTTGTCCTCGTAGACCCAAGTGCTGCCGTAGCCCTCGGGCAACTCGCCCATGAAGCTGTAGAGCCTTGCGGCGGTGCGGGCTCGGGCCACGCACACGCGGAAGTGCTTGCCGCTGTGTTGCACCAGGGCGTGCTCGGCCACATCGCGGTGGCGCGACAGATACTCGTCGGTCTGCGCCTGGCTGCTCAAGGTCGACACCACCAGGTAGAACTTTCCGCCCTCGTCGAGCAGGAGCCGCGGCCCTTGCGCCTCGGTGGCGGAAGTGGCCGTCGGAGTGGCTGCGGCTGTGCCGGACGTGGTGGGCGTGCTCGTGGCAGCGCGGCCATCGGTCGGGCGGGGTTTCATCACTTCGGTAAGGCTCAGGCTGGCCATGTCGTGCTGGTCGCGGTCGCTCACAATGGGCGTTGAGAGCAGCACCGTCAGGCCCAGAAGCACGGCGATAGAGGCCGCCGTGCGCCAAGCGTTCTGCCGCAGCCAGCCGCGGCTGACCACCGCTGCTCGGGCGGGGCTGGCGTCGCTGGCCATCGGGGACTGCGTATGGGCTGCTTCCTTGCCAAGTTCCTCCAGCGGAGTGAAACGTACGCTGCGCAGGCCGAAGTACTGGTCGGTACACATCTCGTGGTAGAAGGGGATGAACTCCACATGGCCCTGAGCGTCGCTGTGGAAGAAGCCCAGACGGCCCATGCCCAGTTCACCGCCTCCCGCCAGCTGATGACGGAAAGTGGCCACGCTCCGGTCGATGAAGCGAACGGCCTCGTCGTAGGTCAAGCCCTCGCGGCGCACCAGCGACTGTGCCAGCAGGCCGTCGTTATGGTTCACCGAGGCGTTGAACCCCACCTTGCGCACCGGCGGCTCGAGCTCGCGGCGATTGGCGTCGTAGAACGACTCGCCATACTGCGCCACCAGCGCTCCCCAGCCTGGAATCACCACGCAATCGTGGTGCATCATCAAGTATTCGATATGTTCGTTAAGCGTAAACATCACGCAAATTTAGTTCTTTTTGCCGACATGACCAAATTATTTGAGCAAATTTTCCGCCACATTGCGGTCAACTCCGTGCTGCACAGCCAGTTCCACGTCGCGCTTTGCGTCGTCGAGATTCCATCGCATCTTGTTCAGTTTGGCCCGGAGCACGTAGAGGTAGCCGTCGTCGGGGTCGGTTTCGATGGCCCGGTGGATGTCGTCGGCCGCCTCGGTGAGCCGGCGCAGCATGAGCAGGCAGTCGGCGCGCCCGGCCAGTAGCTGCGCGTCGGCATGGTCGGCTATCACCACGCTGTAGTGCTCCACTGCCGCGGCGTAGTCGCCCTGCCGCTTGAGCATCACCGCCAGCCCCTCATGGGCCAGACTCGAACGCGGGTTGGCCTTTGCAATCTCTTCGAAGAGTGCCTTTGCCCGCTCGTTGTCGCCGCGCTCCACGGCCAGCACGCCCAGCGTGTAGCGGCTCTCGGCATCGGTGGCGTCGAGTTCGCGCACGCGCTCTAGGTCGGCCTCGGCGAGCGTCGTGCGTCCCAGCTGCAGCAGCAGCGCGGCGCGGTTGAGCAGCAGCGTCACCGCGTTGGGCGTTAGGTCGAGGGCCATGTTGTAGCTGCCCAGGGCTTCGTCGAGCCGACCCTCGTGGCGCAGGATGGTGCCCAGGTTCGACAGCAGCAGCGAGTTCACGTCGCTCTCGGGCATGCAGGCGATGGCCTCCCGTGTCCACCGTTCCGCACCCGCCCAGTCGTTGCGGGCGATGCACGCCCCGGCCGAGTCGGCGAGCGCATAATAGGTGGCAGTGGTGTCCATCTCCACATTCGGCGCCCGGCGTGTGGCCGTGGCTTCGGCATCGGGCCGTTCGCCCTTGGGGATGCGCATGTTCTCGCGGCCCAGCTGCGTCACCACCTGGGCCTGGCACCAGCAGGCCGCAGCCAGCGCCGCAGCCAGCAGCCATGTTCTAATGGTCGGTTTCATGCCTGCAAAGATACGACAACTCAATCAAAACGCAAAACAAAACGCAAGGAAAATCGCCCATCGCAACTTTCAGCGGCCATTGAGCCGCCATGGTGGCTTTGCACATTGGAGAATGTTTATTAATTTTGCAGTTCAAATCGAAATCGCGACATGGATTACGACAAAATCATCATCAGCGGCGCGTGCGAGAACAACTTGCAGGATGTGTCGCTCGCCATTCCCAAGCACAGAATCACGGTGTTCACCGGCGTGTCGGGCTCGGGCAAGAGCTCGCTGGTGCTCGACACGATAGCGGCCAAGTCGCGCCGCGAACTCAACGACACGTTCCCCACCTTTGTGCAGCAATATCTGCCCAAGTACGGCCGCCCGCATGTGGAGCGGATAGAGAACCTGCCCATCGCCATTGTGATCGACCAGCGCAAGCCGGCGCAGAACTCCCGCAGCACAGTGGCCACCTATACCGATGTGGCCGCATTGCTCCGGCTGCTCTTCAGCCGGGTGGGGGAGCCATTTGTGGGCTATGCCGAGTCGCTGAGCTTCAACCACCCCGAAGGCAGCTGCCCGCGATGCTCGGGGCTGGGCGAGATACGCGAGCTCGACATCCACAAGCTGGTGGACTTCGACAAGAGCCTGAACGACGAGGACACCATCCACTACATCGCCTTTGGCAAGGGCGGCTGGCGCTGGATTCGATATGCCCGCAGCGGGCTGTTTGACCTCGACAAGAAAATCAAGGACTACACGCCCGAGGAGCTGGACCTGTTCTTGAACAGTCCGCAAATCCGGCTCAAGAACCCGCCTGCCGGCTGGCCGAAGACGGCGAAATACGAAGGGCTCATCCCGCGCATGTACCGCAGCATCATCAACAGCGAGGAGGGCCTGCTCCACGCTGCCGTGCTGAACCCGATGCTGCGCATGGGGGTGTGTCCCGACTGCGGCGGCACGCGCGTGAACGAGCGCGTGCGCTCGTGCCGCATTCAAGGGGTCAACATCGCCCAGGCCAGCGCCATGTCGATCACCCGCCTGGCCGAATGGGTGCGCTCGATTGAGTCGCCGCTGGCGGTCGACCTCAAGGCGGCCATCGGCGCGAGGCTCACCGCCCTCGACGACATCGGGCTGGGCTATCTAAGCCTGGACCGGGGCGTGGGCACACTCTCGGGCGGCGAGGCACAGCGATGCAAGATTGCCAAATACATCAACTCGTCGCTGTCCGATGTGCTCTACATTCTCGACGAACCCAGCACGGGGCTTCACGACCACGACATCGAGGCGATGAAGCGGTCGGTGCGCCGGCTGCGCGACGCCGGCAACACAGTGCTGCTCGTGGAGCATCACCGACAGATGATTGCCCTGGCCGACCACATTGTGGACATGGGCCCCGGACCGGGCAGCGAGGGCGGACGCATCGTGTTCGAGGGCAGCTACGACGGCCTGCTCGCCAGCGGCACCGCCACGGGACGCATGCTCGGCCACCATGGCGGCTTCAAACCCCGGCCGCGCACACCCGCCGCGTGGCACACGCTGAGCCACGCCACGCTGCACAACCTGCACGACGTGTCGGTCCGCCTGCCGCTGGGCGTGCTGGCGGTGGTGGCCGGAGTGGCCGGCTCGGGCAAAAGTTCGCTCATGGAGTGCTTCGGTCGCAGCTACGAGCCGGGGGTGGAATACATCAGCCAGCGCAACATAGGCGTGAGCCTGCGCTCCACGCCGGCCACCTACATGGAGGTGGCGGCCGACATACGCCGCCTCTTTGCCCGCGCCCACAAGATGAAGGAGCAGTACGTCACCTTCAACGGCCGTGGCGGATGCCCCGTGTGCGGCGGCAAAGGCGTGGTGGTGGCCGAAATGGCGTTCATGGACAACATCGAGACCACCTGCGAGGCCTGCGGAGGGCTGCGCTACAGCCGCGAGGCACTGCAATATGAGGTGGACGGCATGAACATCGCCCAGGTGATGGCCCTCTCGGTGCGGGCGGCCTGCGAGCGCTTCGCCGGCACGCCCATCGCCGCCAAGCTGCAGCCGCTGGTCGACGTGGGGCTGCATTATCTGCACCTGAACCAGTCGTTGAGCACGCTCTCGGGCGGCGAGCTGCAGCGGATGAAGATTGCCAGCTATCTGCAGCCGTTCACGGCGCCCGTCGACAGCGGCGGCCGGCGCGGCGTGCTCGTGGTCGACGAACCCACCGACGGACTGCACGCCAAGGACGTGCGGCAGCTCATCGACCTGTTCGAGCGACTGGTGGACGCAGGCAACACGGTCTACGCCGTTGAGCACAACACCGATGTGATATGTGCTGCCGACTATGTGATCGAGCTCGGCCCCGGAGCCGGCGAGCGCGGCGGCCAGGTAGTGTACACCGGCACCCCAAGCCAGATGCTCCACGCTCCCCACTCCGTCACAGCAAAATACCTGACCCGATAAGCGATACACGAATTGAAATTGACTGTACCTCAGGCATATAAAAACAACAAATGAAACAAATTGAACAAATATTATTTGCCCACGTCGAACATTCGTTTCATTTGTTTAATTTGTTGTTTATTTATTAATGCGAATTTCACGAATTAGGCAAATTATTCGAATTTCAAACCTTGAAAATATTGAGCTAGGGGTATCAAAACCATGGAACATCGACCGAAAAGCCCGGAGGGCGATATCTGAGTAACCCAGGGTTAATATAATGTTGCCCTCGGGCAATTCTACATATGTTCTATGGTTTTGATACACTATCTTGATACTTTTCTCAATATTGACGAACTCTTTGGCTGTGACAACTGACTGATAGCCGCCATTTTATTTCGCAATAATGCTTGTGGTTTGTTGAATTATATTTAATTTTGCGGCTGAATTGTTATTTTGTAAATATTAGTGTTATGAAAAAAGGAAGAACAGTTTTGAGCCACTTTGCGGCGTTTGCC
>CAMVDK010000213.1 GCA_947166165.1 uncultured Porphyromonadaceae bacterium | reverse complement strand
GTTCCGCTGGCCTGCTTCACCTCCAGCCCGCTGCGCTCCTTGGCGCTGAGGTGCTTGACGGGCACCACCACGTTGGAGCCTTGGTTGTAGAAGTCGGTGACCTCGAAGTCGAGGTCGCTCACCTCGATGTGGTCGGTGTCGAGGTCGTTGCGGGCTCGCGGCTTGCTGTCGCGCAGGGCGTAGCGTGCGTGTCCGCCGCGCAGGCGCAGGGTGTCGGCCTTCACCGTCCACGGTATGCTGTCGCGGGCTGTTTTGGGCAGGGTGTCGGGTGGCACGGGGTGGGCCCGGGCATAGTCTTTGGCCCACCGCTCGGGCGGGTAGGTGTAGTCAACGTCGGCGCTGTCCACCTCGAGGGTGCGCACGTCCACCGTCTGGGTGCCGGTGTCCACCACGCCGTTCTTGAGCGTGGCGTGGCCCACGTGGGCGGTCATGCGGTCGATGGTAGGCTCCATCTGCATGGTGTAGTCCACATCGTCGAGGGTGAGGCGCAGGGCGCGGATGTGCCACGGGTCGCTCGCCGTGGTGTCGGCTTCCTGCTTTTTCTTCACCTCGTTGTGGTTCCAGTCCATGGCGATGCCGGTGAGTCGGCACTCGTCCACCCGGGTGCGCAGCACCATCGACGAGTCTTCGGTCACCATGTTGTAGCGCGCGGTGGTGAGTTCGGCCTCATCCACCTGCAACTGGCCGTCGAGCAGCGGTTTCACGGCCACGCCGGCGGTGAGGTTGCCTGCCTGGAGCATGGTGTCGCGGTTCTGGTCGAGCACGAGCACGTCGTCGAGGCTCACGTCGAGGGGAAACTTGATGAGCACACGGCCCACGCTGATGTCCATGCCGGTCTTCTCGCTGGCCCACTCGCAGGCGTAGTCCTTGGCGATGTTCTGCACCCAGGGGATGTAGAGGGCCAAAGGCAGCAACACAATGAGCAGCAGCAGGATGCCCAGCACCCAGCCAGCAATTTTCCATCCGCGTTTGCGTTTCTTCTCCTCGGCCATAACTGACGCTTTTATGTGGAAACGTGCGCCTGCGCGCACGAAGCGACAGCGCAAAAGTACAAAAAAAAAACGGCACGAATGTCGTTTTTAGTCAAAAAAGCGTACCAAGTCCCGTCAAAGCCTCATCCGGGAGGGGTTTGCGGAGGCCTTTTCAGCGACGCCACATATTTCGACGGCTGGATGCCGGCGTGCTTCTTGAAAAAACGGGTGAAGTGCTGTGGATACTCAAAGCCAAGTTCGTCGGCGGTCTGCGTCACGGTGCGTCCACCCACCATCAGGCTTTTGGCGCGGTTGATGAGGAATTTCTGGATGGTCTGCATGGGGCTTTCGCCGGTCAAGTTGCGGATCAGGTCGCCGAAGTAGCTGGGCGACAAGCACATCTCCGATGCACAATATTTCACGCTCGGCACTCCGTGGGTGTGTTGCAGTTGCCGGTCGTAGTAGGTGGTGAGCACCTGCTGGAAGCGGCTCAGCACATCGTTCTGCTCCTTGACAGCGGCTTTGAATTGGCGCTGATAGAACAGGCGGCAGTAGTCGCACAGCAGCACGATGTAGTCCTGAACAATGGTGTCGGCCATCGCCGAGCGGGGCTGCCGCGTCAGTTCGGCGCGGATCATCTCCATCAATCGCCACAGCATGTGTTTCTCTTCGTCGGTTGTGTGAAGGGCCTCATTGACGTTGTAGGAGAAGAAATGGTAGTGGATCAGATTGCGCTCGAAGGCCGTTCCGTGCATCAGCTCAGGGTCGAAAAACAAGGCCCAGCCATGATACACCACACGCTGGCCATCGTCGCTCTTGCCTATGATTTGTCCGGGCGCGGCAGCTGTCAGCGAGCCCGTCGAGGTGTTGTAATTGCTCAGGCCGTACGAGGCATTGGTGGGGAAATTGTCCTGAACGAAAATGGCATACACCCCCAGCCGCAGCAGGTTGTGGCCGATGGCGCCCAACTCATCGTAGTGTATCACGTTCACCAGCGGATGGTGAACGGCAGCGTCCAGGACAACGGCGTAGTCGCCAGCATGCTTGATTTGCAGCAAGTCTTTCATATCGATTGTTATAGGGTGCAAATTTACAAAGAAAATCTGAAGCACCAGCAAAACCCTGTGGTTATTTCGACAGTGAGCACACGGAGTGTGACCGCAGCTTGAACGAGTTGGAGCGGTCGTAAGAGATGTTGGTCCTTTGCCCCAACGGGGGCTAATGCGAATTTCGCGAATTTGGCAAATTTCGCGAATTTTCATTTAATACAATTCGTGCAATTCGCATTAAAATCATGAGTTGGGCCGGCTGAGGTGTCATTCCCACGACTCCTGAATTCAGGCTCTTTTTTTTGCGTACATTTGTTCGGCCGGTCGTTTGGCGGGCTGGGGCAAAAGGATGAAAAATGGTAAGTATTCCGATGGTTCGGATAGGCTTGATGTGGACAGATTGTTGTAATTTTGCAACCGGTATTTTTTATTAATTCTATTCGAATGAACAGACTCTTGCTTGCCGCCGGACTCGTGTGCATGCTGCTCACCGCCTGCGGAACAAACGAAAACAATCAAAACGACAAAACAATGACGACAGAACTGAATCTGACCCAAGAGTGGGACAAGACGTTCCCGCTCAGCGACAAGGTGAATCACTGCAAGGTGACCTTCCACAACCGCTACGGCATTGAGCTGGCAGCCGACATGTATGTTCCGAAGAATGCCCAGGGCCGTCTGGCGGCCATTGCCGTCACAGGGCCTTTCGGTGCTGTGAAGGAACAGTCGAGCGGCCTATATGCCCAGCACATGGCCGAGCGCGGTTTTCTCGCCATCGCCTTCGACCCCAGTTTCACGGGCGAGAGTGGCGGCGAGCCACGGCGAATGGCGTCGCCCGACATCAACACCGAGGACTTCCTTGCCGCCGTCGACTATTTGTCGAATCTCGACAACGTCGACCCTCAACGCATCGGCATCATCGGCATCTGTGGCTTTGGCGGTATGGCCGTCAACGCGGCGGCGCTTGACCCGCGAATCAAGGCCACTGTGGCATCGACAATGTACGACATGAGCAAAGTGAACGTCGAGGGCTATTTCGCCAGCGAGGACACGCCGGCTCAGCGTGCCGAGAAGCGAAAAGCGCTCGCCGCCCAGCGCACCGAGGACTACCGCACAGGCACCTACAAGCGCGCCGGTGGCGTCGTCGACCCGCTGCCCGACGACGCGCCCTGGTTTGTGAAAGACTACCACAGTTACTACAAAACTCCCCGCGGCTACCACAAGCGCAGCGGTAACTCCAACGACGGTTGGAACGTGATAGGCTGTCAGTCGTTCCTCAACCAGCCGCTGCTGGCCTGGGCCCACGAAATCCAGAACCCGGTGCTGCTCATCCATGGCGAGAAGGCCCACAGCCGCTACTTCAGCGAGTATGCTTTCGAACGGATGACCGGCAAGAAGGTGGACGGCGTCAGCGCCAAGGAGGGCAACAAGGAAATCTTGATCATTCCGGGCGCCACGCACGTCGACCTCTACGACGACCAGGCGGGCGTGATTCCCTACGACCGCATCGAGCAGTTTTTTAAGGAGAACTTGAAATAATGAGGTTAAGAATCATCTCGACCGCCGTGGCTTGCTTATGGCTTGGCGGTCTTTTAGCACACAACAACATGGAACTGAACGAGAAACAACAAGCGCTCGTGGTCATCGCCGCCAGCGAGGCCAAGGGCGACATCGATGGACTGAAAACAGCGCTGCACGAAGGACTTGAAAGCGGGCTGACGGTGAGCGAGGCTCGAGAAGCGCTCTCGCAACTCTATGCCTACACCGGCTTTCCACGGAGCCTGAACGCGTTAGGGGCATTGCAACAGGTGCTGACAGAGCGCCAACACGAAGGCCGCAAGGCTGAGCCGGGCCGCGAGGCCAGCCCGATGGCAGCCGACTACGACGCCCTCCAGCAGGGCACCAAGGTGCAGACCCAACTCACGGGGAAGCCGTTCACCTACACTTTCGCCCCACAGACCGACTACTACCTCAAGGCGCATCTGTTCGGCGACATCTTTGCCCGCGACAACCTCACCTTTGCCCAGCGTGAACTGGTCACCGTGAGCGCCATCGCCGCCTTGCCGGGATGCGAGCCGCAGTTGCAGGCCCACGTGGCAGGAGCGCGAAACATGGGTGTGACCGACGCTCAGCTGCGTGCCATTCCGGCGGTGCTGCGCAGCAGGGTGGGCAACGACGAGGCTTGCCGGCTCGAGCGCGCACTGGCGCAGGTGTTCCACGAGGCGCTGCCCGAGGCGGTGCAGACCGTCGATTTCGCGGTCTGGCCCAAAGGGCAACCCAACACGGCCTTTGCCGCCTATTTCACGGGAAACAGTTATCTGGCCGATATGGGCGACGGGGTGTTCAACGTCACCTTCGAGCCGCGATGCCGCAACAACTGGCACGTCCACCACAAGCAGGTCCAGGTGCTGATCTGTGTGGCCGGACGTGGATGGTATCAGCAGTGGGGGCAGAAGGCAGTGCCGCTCACTCCGGGCACCGTCGTCGCCATTCCGGCTGGCGTCAAGCACTGGCACGGCGCTGCGAGCGACTCCTGGATGCAGCATCTCACCTACCACAAAGATGTGCAGGAAGGCGCCAGCAACGAATGGCTGGAGCCTGTTTCCGACGAGCAGTACAACAACCTTTGAGCAGCGGCGCTGCAGGGCTCTGAGTCCTTGCAGGTCGAGCGACGAAAGTTTGCTAGTGGAGCAGTCGAGCTGTTATTGTAACCTTGACTGGGAGAGCTCGAAGAAAAACGGAACCACGGCCGAAGAGGTCATGATTCCGTTCTTCTTTTTTTCGCAGCTTACATGAATGCTAAGCTTTCTAGCTAAAGCGCAAGCCGCAGGCCGTAGAGGTCGCCTAAGCAGTACGACGGCGTGTCGTAGCTGCGGTCCGACACGCGGCAGTTCCTGGCGCTGCTGCCCCAGCTGCCGCCGCGCAGCACGCGGTAAGAGCCACTTGTGGGGCCAGTAGGATTAGTCTGCGCACCGCTGCTGTAGCTGCCATACCAGTCCTGGCACCACTCATACACGTTGCCGCTCATATCGCGCAGGCCCAATTCGTTCGGGGACTTTGTCGCCACAGCGTGCGTACAATAGATCGAATTGGCATAGCTGTTGTCATCGTACCACGCCACGTCGCCGACGGTGTTGCTGCCGGAGTACTTGTAGCCCTTGCTCTTATTGCCGCCACGG
>CAMVDK010000212.1 GCA_947166165.1 uncultured Porphyromonadaceae bacterium | reverse complement strand
TAGCGGTCGAATCCGGCCACCATGAGCAGCTGCTTGAGTGTCTGCGGGCTCTGCGGCAGGGCGTAGAACTGGCCGGGATTCATGCGCGAGGGCACCACAAAGTCGCGGGCGCCTTCGGGCGTGGAACCGATGAGGATGGGTGTCTCCACCTCGATGAAGTCGCGCGAGTCGAGGAAGTTGCGAATCAGAATCGTCATGCGGTGGCGCAGCTCCAGATTGCGGCGCACGCAGTTGCGGCGCAAGTCCAGATAGCGGTATTTCATGCGGATGTCGTCGCCGCCGTCGCTGTTGTCCTCGATGGTGAACGGCGGTGTGGCGCTCTCGCTGAGCACGTTGAGGGCGCTGGCGATGATTTCGATGTCGCCCGTGGGCAGGTTGGCGTTCTTGCTCGAGCGCTCGGCCACACAGCCGGTCACCTGCACCACGTATTCGCGGCCGAGCTTGTTGGCCTCGTCACACAACGCGCTGTCCACCTCATTGTTAAACACAATCTGCGTGATTCCATAACGGTCGCGCAGGTCCACAAAGGTCATGCCGCCCATTTTGCGAGTGCGCTGCACCCATCCCGCCAGCGTCACCTCCTGGCCGGCGTCACTGAGCCGCAACTCACCACATGTCTTAGTTCTGTACATAACGTAATATCTTGATTTTATCGATGATTATTTCACTGCTTTGAGCTACCGGACCGCCGGTGCGGGCCAGGTGATTTCAATTCAACCTGCAAAATTAATAAAAACTGAGCAAAAAGCATCAAGCCACCCGATGTTTTTCATCAATCAGCCCCATTTCGCCATTTTCGGGCCGTTTTTCCGGTCACCCGGCCATGACAGGTCATGGCCCTACTGCTGGCGGGTTTGCGGGCGTTCTGATGGCGTCCATTCGGTCACCCGGCCATGACAGGTCATGGCCCTACTGATGGCGGTTTTTTGGGCGTCTTGCCGTGTGGGATTAAGGTGGTCAGTTCTTTTTCAGCACTTGTTGCATGAACCGGTGCTGGGCCGAGTCGCGGACGGTTTCGAGGGCGTTGGCCAGGTCGGTTTCGTTGTCGAGGGTGGTTTTGCATGTTCTCGACAGCAAGGGCACGAGTGGGCTGTCCTGGTGGCGGAAGAGCCATTGCGCGGTGGTCCAGGGCGAGCGCAGCAGCCGCCGATAGAGCACCGCGTCGAGTCCCTGCGTGGGGTCGCAGCCTGTGGCCAGCTGGGCGGCGATGGCATCCAAGGCCTGCTCGTCTTGAATCGAGAACCACTCGAGTGCTTCGAGCTGGCGGCTGGCTTGCTGGTCGGCGTCCATCTCGCCGAGGTCGGCCGAGCCTTCGCGGTGCATGATGTAGCCCCGGTTGTCGAACTCATAGGTGTCGGTGCCCGTGGAAGTCCACAGCGTTTCGCCTTGAACAGTGATTGACTGCAGCGTGCGGCCCACGGTGAGCCGGCGGTCGGCGAAGGTGAGTTGTGCCTGCTCCGCGCCGGACTGGCCGATGCTGGCGTAGCGCACGTTCAGGCCGCCACAGGTGCCCAGGTCCAGGCAGTCGATGGGGATGCCGTCGCCGTCGTAGGTGATGATGACCAATGGGGCGGAGTCGCCAAGGTACTGGTGGAAGACGACGGCGGTGATGGTTTTGTCGACGGGATAGACACCCATGATGCTGATGGGCTGCATCGAGGTGTCGGCATCGCAGAGTTGGTCAAGGCCTAACGCAGTGATTTGGCTGATGTTGAGCCACCGGTTGTGGTCGGTTTCCCAGTTCTGGCCGAGGGGCAGCGCGAACTGCCCTTCGATGATCATCGAGTCGGGGTTGATGCCGGCCTCGCGCAGGAAGTGGGTGCCACCCTCTTGTGCGGCGCGTCGTGCGGCCACTTCGCGGTCGTGGCTGTTGCCCGTGCAGGCCCAGGCCATGAGCAGCATGGTGGCCAGCATCAGGGTGATGAACAAAGGTTTTCTCATAAGGCGTTTTGTGGATGGGGTTTGACGTGATTGCCGCTGAACCGCGGCCAATGTGCGAGGATGGACCCAGAGGCTGCGCCTGGCGTGCCCCTCATTCCTCGGGCACCCAGTCTTGAATGAGTTGCTGGATGTATTGGCGCGTGGCTGGGTCGGCGATGAGGGTGGCCTGCTGCACGACGAAGAACGGGTCGTAGCGATAGCTGGCCATGTTGTCGCGCACGATGCTGTTCAGGTGGTTCTGTGCCGGGTCGCGGTGGGCGGCCATCCAGGCGAAGAACTGCTGCGGGTTCAAGAAGAAGAAACTGCCAACGAGCACGCTGGCCTTGTCGGCGGCGTAGCTGAAGTAGTCTTCGTCGGCCTCGCCGCGGGCCATGTCGGTGCGCACGTCGTCGCGCTCCAGCAGGGCATTGAGCTGGTCGAGGTGTGTGGCGTCGTTCATCGGGCTCATCTTCAGGTTGTCGAGGTCGGCGAAGCGGTAGTGCTTGTCGATGAGGCGGCCGGTGTCGCGCTTGTCGATGCTGGTGAGCTGCAGATGCCCCTGGTCGTCGAGCCGGTAGTGGAAGATGGTGATGCGCTGGCCCACCACCTCGGGGCGCATCGGGTCGCCATCGGTCCACAGGCAGTTGTGGTCGGTGCGCTCAATGGCTAGCTGGCCAGGTGCTTCAATCATCAGTTGCGTGTTGCTCCGCACGTCAGCCTCGCTCTCGGGGTCGTCGTCGATGCTGTAGCTATCCCAGTCGTGCGTGTAGCCCAGTTCAACGTAGTCGGTGAGCCGTCCGAGTCGGTTGTAGACGCCCATACTCTTTTGAGCACCGTCGCCATACTCGTGCGAAAAGATGATTGCCATCTGGTCGGCGGGCATGGGGCACAGGGCCACGATGCTGATCAGGCCCTCGGCCAGGTCGTTGTCGATGGCATATTGCTGGTGAATGGCATCGTCGAGCAGGGCGATGACTTGGTTGTCCTCGAGCATTGCCGACTCGGTGATGTCGTCGAAGGCGAATCGATTGCCGGTGTCGATCACCCGCACGTTGCTCACGTCGACGCCCAGTTGCTTGAGGAAGTCGGGCTCGGCGCTGCGTGCCGGCAGGCAGGCGGCCACGAGCACAAGGGCCGGGAGTAGGAGTCTCTTCATCATGTTTTTTTGAGGTAAAATGGTTTTCGCCTTGTCGGTCGGCTCCGCCCGCTGGCCGTTGTGGTGGCCGGCAGGGCGGCATCATGTTCTGAATTGCAGGTGTAAAGGTAGAACTTTTTTCTCGAAACGCCAAGAAAATTTGGCTATTTGTGGCGATTGTGATAACTTTGCTGTCCGAAATCCGATTATCCACGTCGCTCTCATGCACACGCTAATCGTCATCACCGGCCCCACCGCTGTGGGCAAGACCTCGGCTGCCATCGCTGTGGCGCAGCGGCTGGGCTGCGACATTGTGAACGCCGACTCGCGCCAGGTGTACCGTGGCCTGGCCATCGGCACAGCGGCTCCCACCGCCGCCGAGCAGGCGCTGGTGCGCCACCACCTGGTGGCCTGCCGCGAGCTCACCGAGCCATATAACGCGTCGCTCTTTGAGCGCGACGCGCTCGCGCTGCTCGAGCGGTTGTGGCGGCAGTGCCCGGTGGCGGTGATGTGTGGCGGCTCGATGATGTATGTCGACGCGGTGTGCCACGGCATAGACTGGCTGCCCGACATCGCTCCCGACTTGCGCCAGCGCGTGCTCGAGCAGTACCGGCGCGAGGGGCTGGAGAGTGTGCTGGCCGAGCTGGAGCGCCTCGACCCGGCCTACTACGCCGAGGTGGACCGGCGCAATCCGCGGCGCGTGGTGCACGCTGTGGAAATCTGTCTGCAAGCCGGCGTGCCCTACTCGCAGCTGCGCACCGGCCGTAGCCGGCAGCGCCCCTTCCGCATCGTAGAGGTGGTGCTCGAGCTGGAGCGCGACGTGCTCTACGACCGCATCAACCGCCGCGTCGACGCCATGATGGCGGCCGGCCTCGAGGCCGAAGCGAGGCGCGTGTTCCCGCTGCGCCACCTCGACACGCTCAACACGGTGGGCTACAAGGAACTTTTTGGCCACTTCGAGGGCCGCTACGACCTGGCCGAGGCGGTGCGCCTCATCAAGCGCAACACGCGCCACTACGCCAAGAAGCAGCTCACCTGGCTCGCGCGAAAGACGGAGGCTGCGAGGTGCCGCCCCGAAGAGGCCTGGCCCACCGTCGAGGCATTGCTGCAGCACGAAGGCCTTGACGCTTGACCATGAGCGGCGCGGCCGGGCGTTTTTTTGGTCCCGGAAGTCGATTTTTGAACTCTGAGACCCACGAAAGGCTGCGCAATTGGGATATTTTTCGTAATTTCGTGGCCTGTTTCGCGGCAAGACGCGCGTTTTGCCGGTCTTGAGTCATTCAACTCGCATCGAAAAACAATGAAGATAGGAAACATTGATTTGGGTTCGCGCCCGGTGATGCTGGCTCCCATGGAGGATGTCACCGACCAGTCGTTCCGGCAAATTTGCCGTGAGCAGGGGGCCGACATGGTTTACACCGAGTTTGTGAGCGCCGACGCGCTGGTGCGCACCATTGCCAGCACCATGCGCAAGCTCACCATCAAGCCCGAGGAGCGCCCGGCGGCCATTCAGATTTACGGCCGCACGGTCGACGCCATGGTCGAGGCTGCCCGCATCGTGGAGGAGGCGCGGCCCGATGTCATCGACATCAACTTCGGCTGCCCGGTGAAGAAGATTGCCGGCAAGGGAGCCGGGGCGGGAATGCTGCGCAACGTGCCGCTGATGCTCGAAATCACGCGCGAGGTGGTCAAGGCCGTCAAGCTGCCCGTCACGGTGAAGACCCGCCTGGGCTGGGACCACGACAGCAAAATCATCGTCGAGCTGGCCGAGCAGCTGCAGGACTGCGGCATTCAGGCACTCACCATCCACGGGCGCACACGCTCGCAACTCTACAACGGCGAAGCCGACTGGACGCTCATCGGAGCCGTGAAAAACAACCCGCACATGACCATCCCCATCATCGGCAACGGCGATGTGACCACGCCGCAGCGCCTGGTGGAGTGCTTCGACCGCTATGGCGTCGACGGCGTGATGGTGGGCCGGGCGGCCATCGGGGCGCCGTGGATTTTCCGCGAGATGAAGCACTACATGGCCACCGGCACCGTGCCGGAGATTGACTATCACGAGAAATTGGCCCTCATCCGCCGTCAGATTGCCGAGAGCATCGACCGCATCGACGAGTACCGCGGCATTCTGCACATTC
>CAMVDK010000211.1 GCA_947166165.1 uncultured Porphyromonadaceae bacterium | reverse complement strand
GAGAACAACGCGTTCCAGATGCCTGCCGCCAACGTGACGATCAACGCCACGTTCAAGGCCATCGACTACACCATCACCGTGGCCGACGGCATTGAGCACGGCACCGTGGAGGCTCCCGCCACCGCCCACTTCGGTGACAACGTGACGCTGACCGTCACCCCGGCCGAGGGCTACGAGCTGACCGCTCTGACCTACACCGCTGAAGGTGGAGAGCCCGTGGCCATCGAGAACGGCTCGTTCACGATGCCCGCCGCCAACGTGACGATCAACGCCACGTTCAGCCTGATCCCTGTGGTGCTCGACGGCGTGGTGTTCGCCACCAACGTCTACGCCACGTGGTACGGCAACCAGAACCTGGCCGTTCCCGAGAACGTGACCGCCTATGTGGTGACCAGCATCGAGGACGACGTGACGCTGATCGAGGAGGTCAACTACCTGCCTGCCGGCGTGGGCGTGCTGCTTTACAGCACCACCCCCGCCGACGTGGTGACCACCGTGCTTTACACCGGCGAGACCGCCGAGGCGACTAGTCAGCTGCAAGGCTACCTCGAGGACACGGCCATCAGCAACGGCTATGTGCTCTTCGACGACGCCTTCGTGCTTGCCGACGACGGCACGCTGGCCGCCCACCGCTGCTACCTGCCCATGCCCGCCGGAGGCAATGGCGCTCCGCGTCTGCGCATCGTGTTGGGCAGTGAGGTGGTGACCGCCATCGCCGATGTGCGCGCCGCCGCCGACGGCACCGTGCGCTACATCGACATGAACGGCCGCGTGAGCGACAAGCCCTTCCAGGGTGTCAATATCGTCGTGAACGCCGACGGCACTGTCAGCAAGATGGTGAAGTAAAGCCTGATACAAAATGCAACCCCAAAACGTAACCAAAATCAACTTAAGGTGGGTTCTATAAATTGCTCGCGCGGAATTTGAAACGATGGCTGTGCAGATTTTGATTCATATTTGCAGGCTAATAGTGGGCTATTAGTCAAGAATTTGGAACAAAATCTGCCAGTCAGAGTTCAAATGCTGCCGAACCCCGCCCATTACATATTCGGCAATTTATAGAACCCACTTTTAAATGGACTGCTTATGAAAAGGGTTTTCTTGGTTTTGTGCATTCTTGCCACGCTCATTTCGGCAAAGGGTGCTGAATTTAGTGTTAATGGATTAAATTACAGTGTGTTGAGTGATGGTACTGCGGTTATCATGCCATTATCGGAGGGTGCCTACAGCAAGCTGACCTCGTCCAATTTCAGTGATTCTGTGACGTGGAACGGCACGACCTACGCCGTAGTGGGAATTGCCGACCAGTCGTTCAACAAGGCAACGTTTTCCGGTCGCATCGTCCTGCCGTCTACCATCACCACCATCGGGCAGTTCGCATTCCATGCCGCTACTGGCGACGGCATCACGCTGGGCGACAAGGTAACCGCCGTGGCCGCCAATGCCTTTGCCGGAAACAAATTCTCCACGGGCATCTATGTAGATAGCAACAATCCGGTCTTCTGCCACCTGACCAACAGCGACGGCAACAACTGCAACGGGTTACTGGCCAGCAAGGACAAGAAAACGCTGCTCAACTATCCCGGCGGAAAGACTGCCACGAGTCTGAATATCCCGAGTTTTGTCACTCAAGTGGGCGACTTCTGCTTCTACCGCAACGAGGGCTTGGCAACTATCAGTATTCCCAACACCGTGACGCGCATTGGCAAGGCGGCGTTTCTGGAATGTCTCGACTACAGTGCCATCATTCTCCCGGCCTCGGTCACCGAACTGGGCGAAAGTGCCTTCCAGGGCTGCGTGAACGCCACACGGC
This sequence comes from uncultured Porphyromonadaceae bacterium, assembly GCA_947166165.1. Taxonomy (GTDB): domain Bacteria; phylum Bacteroidota; class Bacteroidia; order Bacteroidales; family Muribaculaceae; genus Sodaliphilus. The sequence goes on along the minus strand of CAMVDK010000211.1, from coordinate 3,445 downwards.
TTACGTTCAACACCCGCAATTTGGTCAACATTCCGGCCAAGGCGTTCTTCAACTGCGTGTCGCTCAAGTCCATCAGTCTGCCCGAGGGCGTGAAAACCCTGGGCGAGAGTGCCTTTGCCAGTTGCGAGCAGCTGACCGCGTTCAACCTGTCGAGCACAGTCGAGACCATAGCACCCAGCTGCTTTATGGGCGACCCCCTCAAGAGCATCGACTTGAAGAATGTGAAGACGATAGGATTCATGAGCTTTGGCCGCTGCGAGAGCCTGACGGCCATCAGCGGCGGCAGCCAGCTGGAGTTTATCGACAACGCGGCTTTCGTGCGATGCGACGCGCTGACGTCGCTCAGCTTTCCTGAGGGCGTGAAGACGTTGTTCGGCAACACGTTTTTCCGCTGCGCTGCCTTGCAGCGCCTCACGCTGCCGGCCTCACTGCAATGCATAGGAGTGAACCCTGTTACAGGCTGTGAGCAGCTGACATCGCTGCAGATGGCCGCTGGCGCACAGCACTTCAAGGTGATTGACGGCGCACTCTATGCCACCACCGGTGCCACGGTGGTGGGCGAAACCCCTTCGCAGGGCGACCCCGAGCAGCCCACCGTGCTGGTGAGCGTGCCAAATGGCATGGCCGGGAAGGCGCTTAATGTGCCCGAAGGCGTGACCACGCTGGGGGCGCAGTCGGTGCGCGAAGTGGAACTTACGCGCATCACGTTGCCCTCCACGCTGACAAGCATTCGCGACTTCGCTTTTGGCGACGTCTACGGCTTGCGCAAGGTGACTTGCAAAGCCCTTACTCCGCCCGAGGGCGGCGACATCGCCAATGGCAACTACATCTTCGCCAACGAGGTGTTTGCCGGCGCCACGTTGCTCGTGCCTGCCGCCTCACTCGAGGCTTACCGCAACCACGCCGTGTGGGGGCGCTTCGCCACTATCGCCGACATCGAGAGCGAGGTGGTGCCCGTCGACTCTACCACGCGCTTCCCCTACGTGGTCGAGAACGACTACACGTTCTACTTCCGCATTATCGACGACGAGGTGGAATACATCGCGCCGAGCGACTACGACCCCGACCTGGGGCCTTACAGCGGCGTGTTCCGTTACGATTCGCCCGAGACGGTCAATTACGAGGGCAAGACCTATCGTGTGACCACCGTGGGCGAGGGTGCTTTCCGCAACGCCACCGTGCGCGGCGAAAACCAGTACACCAACCTTATATGGCTCAACGGCGTGTCAACAATCAAGGCCGAGGCCTTTACGGGCTGGAAAATCAACTGGTTGGGGCTGAACTCCGTGACCGACATCGAGCCTACAGCCCTGCGCGGCAACAAGATAAACCGCTTCTCGGTGTTTGGAGGCGACTTTGGCCACTCGCCCGACAGCAACACCTCCTACAACGGCTATGCCATGAGTGGCGACATCTACAAGATGGTCGATGGCCGCAAGGTGCTCTGGGGCTGGGGCGGCGATCGGCGCACCAACGCCTGGCTCAACGGCAACACGAGCCTGACCACCGGCTGGACGTTCAACTACGATGAAATCGGAGACTATGCCCTGGCCGACAACACCAGCCTGACCGAGGTGACTATCGAGGGCGCAACCCGTCTTGGCGAGGGTGCTCTTGCCGGCATGACGGCGCTCACCACCCTGCGACTGCCGGCAACACTCAGCGAGGTGGGCGCGGGAGCCTTCTTCGGCACCGATGCGCTGCAAAGCATCACCTGCGCGGCAACCGTGCCGCCGGCCGGTGCTGTGTTCGACGATGCCGTCTACACCCGCATTCGGCAAAGCGGCGGCATCACGGTGCCCGCCGACGCACTCGCCGCCTACCAGGCCGACCGCAACTGGCGCCGGTTCTGGTTCGACGACGTACCTGCCGTCAATGGCGACCTGAACGGCGACGGACGCGTGGATGTGGAGGACGTTAATCTGGCCATCAACGCCATTCTGAACGGCGGGCAGGTGGATTTGGCTGGCAATGCCGACATCAATGGCGACGGACGCATCGACGTGGAGGACATGAACAGCATCATCAACCTGATTCTGAATCAATAAAGGCGGGCTCAATAAATGGGCTCGCGCGGAATTTGAAACGATGGCTGAGCAGATTTTGATTCAAATTCGCAGGCTATTAGCCAAGGATTTGGAACAAAATCTGCCAGTCAGAGCTCAAAAGCCGCCGAACCCCTTCCATTACTTATTCGGCAATTGATAGAACCCACCTAACGCCAATTGTACTTGCAAATGCACATCAGTGAATAGAATAACCCCAAATTATAGACTAAATCATAGCGCAATGAAAAAGAAATTACTCTCTTTATTCACCTTGCTTGCCTGCGCCACCGGAGTGGCGCAGGCCGAGGGTGAATTCGCTTTTGCGGTGGAGAATGACTACGTGTTCTATTTCCGCCCCATCAGCGCCAACGAGGTGGCCATTATCCATCCCAGTGAGTATGACCCTAATCTAGGACCGTATTCAGGCCAGTTCCAATGGGATTTCCCCACCCAAGTCACCCACGACGGGGTGACTTACGACATCACCACCATTGCTTCGGGTGCCTTCCGCGATGCCACTGTCTATGGCGGTAATCAGTACACCAACATGATGTGGCTGCCCAGCAGCCTGACTACCGTCGAGGCCGATGCCTTCGACAACTGGACTACAAACATCGTGGGCGTGTATGGCGATATTGATGCCAAAGCATTCCGCAACAACAAGGTGAACCGCATCCAGTACATCGACTCCAGGTATCCGTTCTCCGTCTCAGAAGACAACACTATCGGCTCCTATTCGGGAAACACCATGGGCGGCGATCTGGTGAAGACCATCGACGGCAAGCGCGTGCTTTGGGCCTGGGGTGGTGACCGCCGCGTGCACAGCTGGTTACGGCACATCTCCGGGCCGTCAGTTAACCGCAATTACACTACTAGCTGGACGTTCAACTACGATGAGATTGGCGACTACGCCCTTTATGGCAACAGCAAGCTGCAGAATGTGACCATCGCTGGAGCCACCAAGATTGGCGTTGAGGCACTCAAAAACATGACCTCACTCACCACGCTCACCCTGCCTGCCACGCTCGCCGAGGTGGGACAGGGCGCCTTCGAGGGTTGCACGGCCATCAGCTCACTCACGTGCAATGCGGTCACACCTCCGGCTGGTGTGGTGTTTGAGGATGCCGTCTACGAGCGCATCCGCGAGAGCGGCAACATCACCGTGCCGGCCGAGGCACTCGAGGCCTACCAGGCCGACCCGAACTGGCGCAAGTTCTGGAGCGCCGAGCCGCCGGCACCTCCTGTGACGAGGGTCCACATCGCCGACGCCGAGAACGGCGAGGTGACTGCCGACAACCTGAATCCCGCCGATGGCGCCACGGTCACGCTGACCGTCACCCCTGAGGCTGGCTACAAGCTTCAGAACATCAAAGTCGAAGCGGTCATCGATCCGGGCA
>CAMVDK010000210.1 GCA_947166165.1 uncultured Porphyromonadaceae bacterium | reverse complement strand
TACATGTTGTCCCCAGGTTAGGCCTTGAAAGGGGGCTCGAGAGTGGGCCGGAACCAAGAAAGGAATGTGGAATTGCCCGAAGGGCAACAATTAAATAACCCCGGGTCACCGCGTAGCGGTGGCCCGGGGGAAAGGATGAGATCAAAGTGCCTCTGAAGGAGGCCACACGAGGGTGTGGTGAATAACGCTGCCACAGTGGCCTCTTCCAGAGGCAATGCTACCTACTGATGACATCTCCCGGGCCAACGCTACGCGTTGTTCCGGGGTTATCCAGATATAGCCCTCCGGGCTTCTCAATCGATGTTTTGAAGTCCTAATACCCTTACACTGGGGACAACATCCCGTTAATTGCCTTGAATTAACATAATCCAGCATCCAAATCTCCAAATCTCGCTGCACCGACTTCTTTTTTCAACAAAAAATTTTGTCAAATCGAATAATATGTGTAATTTTGCCGCCGACCAGTTAGCCCACGGGGCTGGCGGGTCATCGACTTATTGGAAAAAAGGACGTTACTACGACGTTTATCTCTGGTCATCAAACTTCGCAACTTTGACTACCTCCGGAGGTGCGGCAACGGCAACGTCCATGTCGGGTGTATTATACCGTGCGCAGCTCGTTCGCGAGAATGAGTTGTGACGAGGCGTATAATATGGCACGGCGTGGGCTAACTGCGTTGCTTACCCTGAGGTAGGGGCAATGCGAAGGCCTGATGACGGGGTAAGCTGACAAGTACAGCAACCCACGTCTTTTCTTTTTATCTAACGCCAAATCCGGGGTCGCTATAGGCACAAACGTTAACGTTTCAATGAAAAACAACAAGAAGAACGAAGAACTCCAGTCACGTCGGCAGTTCTTCAAGCGCGCCGCAAAAGGCGCTCTGCCCATCCTCGGAGCCATCGCCATCACCCAGATGCCGTTCCTGAGCCAAGCTCACGAGAGCCAAAACGAGATGGGCTGTCAGTTTGGTTGCCAAAGCAGTTGCTATGGTTCGTGCCAAACTCGTTGCACCGGCTCGTGCCAAGGTGGATGTAAAGAGTCCTGTATGTATACGTGCCGTCGCACCTGCGCATCTGGCTGCAACGCTCGTTCTGGAATGTGGTGATTAATTCGTAATTGCCAAGGCATCAACTGATTCATGGGGGGCGCTTTTCCCCCATGAATCTTCGATTTAACAGGAGTTTTAGAATTTCCTATCAATGATTAAAGCAATGGCGATTAAAGACAATTATTCTCCTTGGCAAGGGGGCATTGCCAAAAACATCACCTTCATTGTGACGAAGGACTGCCAGTTGGCTTGCAAGTATTGTTACCTGGTGGGTAAGAATGAGAAGGAGCGGATGTCGTGGGAGACCGCGAAGGCGGCGATTGACTATATCCTGGGGCATGAAGCCGACTTCCCGGAGGCGAGTGTTGTGTGGGATTTCATCGGTGGTGAGCCGTTTTTGGAAATCGAACTGATTGACCGCATTTGCGACTACTTGAAGACGGAGATGTTCCGACTCGGGCACCATTGGTTCGACAGCTACCGCTTCTCGTTCTCGACAAACGGCATCAACTACCACACGCCGGCGGTGCAGGCGTTTATCAAGAAAAACATCTCGCACCTAAGCGTGGGCATCACCATAGATGGCACGCGGCAGAAGCACGACTTGAACCGCATCTGGAAGGGCGCGGGGCCGGAGCGCGGCTCCTACGACGACGTGGTGCGCAACATTCCGTTGTGGCTCGAGCAGTTCCCCGGCGGCGGCACCAAGGTGACCATCAGCAGTGCCGACATTCCCTATATCTGCGAGAGCGTGCTGCACCTCTACAGCCTGGGCATCCACGAGGTGAACATCAATGTGGTGTTCGAGGACGTGTGGCAGGAGGGCGATGACAAGCGCTTCGAGGACCAGCTCATGATGTTGGCCGATGCCATCATCGACGGCGGCTACTATCAGGACTATGCCTGCTCGTTCTTCAGCGAGCACATCGGCAAGCCGCTCGACCCCGAGAAGGAGAACCAGAACTGGTGTGGCGCGGGCAAGATGCTCAGCATTGACGCTGCGGGCAACTTCTATCCCTGCACACGCTTCGCCGCCTACTCGCTCCGAGAGAAGCGCCCCATCATCATCGGCAACGTGCGCGACGGCATCGACCGCAACAAGTTGCGCCCGTTCCTCACGCTCGACCGCTTGACGCAAAGCCCTCAACAGTGCATCGACTGCGAGGTGGCCAGCGGATGCGCCTGGTGCCAGGGCGAGAACTACGACGCGGCCGACACGCCCACCATCTACCAGCGCGCCACGGCCATCTGCCTGATGCACAAGGCCCGCGTGCGAGCCAACAACTATTATTGGAACCGTTTGTTCCGCAAGTTGGAACTCGAGGGTGAACGCGAGGAATTTGAGAACAACAAACGTAACGTAGAACCTCAAAACTGCTGATGCCATGCTGCAATACATGATTATCGTGCTCGACGACACGAGCACCTCGTTTTGTCACTACGATGTGCCCCGGTGCGAACGGCGGCTCATCGCGCTCGACGACTTGCGCCGCGCCATCCGTGTGGCCATGATTGAGAACCTCACCGTGCAGGTGGTCTATCCCTACTACGACCTGCCGCAAGAATATAAAGATGTGATTGAAACCATCGACCACAGCGATATTATGCCCGTCTCCACGGCCACGCCCGGTGCCCAAGTGGTGACGGTTGACGGCTGGCAGTGGAAGGCGGTGCTGTGGAAAGGCCGTGTGGCGGTGCTCCGTGCGCCACTGGAGGAGTTGCTCGGACATGCGCAGCAGGTGAGCGACCTGCTTGCCAACGTGCAGCGCCTGAATGTGGTCATCACCGATGTGGAGCGGTTCACCGATGCCGACCAGGAGCGTTACAGCATTTGGCTTGCTCAACTGGGTGAAGAACTTGAGCGTCTTTACGTGAACGGAAAATCGCCGCAGCTCAACCTGCTCACCGACCGCATGATGCTCACGGCGATGAACAACTGCGGCGCGGGCGACACGTGCATCACCGTGGCTCCCAACGGGCGATTCTACATCTGCCCGGCGTTCTACTACGATGACCCCGACGACTGCGTCGGCGATTTGGACCATGGCATAGCCGTTGCCAACAAGCAGCTCTACCGTCTCGACCATGCGCCCATCTGCCGCCGCTGCGATGCCTGGCACTGCCGCCGCTGCGTGTGGCTCAACCGCCGCATGACCCTGGAGGTGAACACACCAAGCCATGAGCAATGCGTGATGGCTCACCTGGAGCGCAATGCCGCCCGCAACCTGCTGGCAAGCATCCGCAGCAAGGGCACGTTCCTGCCAGACAAACCCGAGATTAAAGAAATCGATTATTTGGATCCATTCGAAAAACTACAAGAAAAATGAAGAAACTAGTAGGGCAGGTGTCACCTGCCGAGCGCGACGAAATTCAGCGGCTGTTCGAACGCCGCAATGGCCTGAACGAGTTGGCAAAGATACTCACTCCCGATAACACCGAACTTTATGAGCGTCTGGTCACCGACATGGGTGAGACCGGCACGCGGTTTCAGCAATGGTGGGACCGCATGGCGGCTAACTACCAGTGGGAAAGCGCACCCAACGGCAACTGGGAAATCAACTTCGAGACTTGTGAAATCTATTTAGTGACTCCAGAGCTATGATTCTGAACATGATAGGCACCACCGAGTTGCTTCTTATCGGTGGGTTGGCATTGCTGCTGTTCGGCGGCAAGAAGTTGCCCGAAATGATGCGTGGCCTGGGGCAGGGAGTGCGCGAATTCAAGAAAGGCGTGAACACCGAAGCTCCTGAAGATGAGGCCTCTAGCCCCGAAACCGAAGACGCCCCATCGGACCAGGAAGCCCCGTTAGACCCATCAGCCCCATCCTCCGAGAATCCCGATGGCCGATGAGCTGATGACCTTCGGCGGGCATCTGGAAGTGCTGCGCCGGATGCTGATGCGCATCGCCGCCGTGGCTTTGGTGCTGGCTGTGGTGGTGTTCTGTTTCAAGCAAGCCACGTTCACCATCTTGCTCGCCCCCAGCAACAGCGATTTTGTCACCTACCGCGCCATCGAGCGGCTGTGTGCCTGGGTGGGGTGGAATTTCCATTTCGTCCCATGGGACGTGGAACTCATCAACACCGAGCTGTCGAGCCAATTCATGACGCACATCACCACAAGCTTCTACCTTGGGCTGTTGGGTGCGTCGCCCTACATTATGGTGGAGTTGTTCCGCTTCATTACTCCAGCACTCTACGACGACGAACGTCGCTATAGCGTACGCATCGCCGTGGCGGTGTATGCACTATTCATTGCTGGTGTGCTGATGAGCTATTATGCGCTGTTTCCCTTCGCGTTCCGCTTCCTGGGCACCTATCAAGTGGATGCCCGTGTGGTGAACCACATCAACCTCGACAGCTACATCACCACCTTCACCACGCTCACCTTTCTGATGGGAGTGGTGTTCCAGATACCTGTGGTGACCTTCTTTTTGGCCAAGATGGGGATAGTGGATGCCGAGTTGATGGCGCATTACCGCCGTCATGCCTTGCTGCTGATTGCCCTGGTGGCGGCTGTGATCACACCGCCTGACCTGCTCACGCTCGTGCTGGTGACAGTGCCGATGTACTTGCTTTATGAGGCCAGTATCGCTATTGCCCGGCGGGTGGTGCCGGTGGATGCTGTATCGGCCGAGAGTCCATCGGGCGAAAGCCGGGGGGGATGATTGGGTGGAAATGGTGTGCATTCACTCCTCCATCACAGCCCTCCCGGGCGGTCATGGTTGAACAGGCTGTCGACAGCGTAGAGCGGGGTGATGAAGATGCGGCGAGTGGCATCGCCTTCCTCCTTTTGAAGCAACGAGAAATTCTCGAGTGAACAGCGATATGCCTTTGTGAGGTGTTTGTTTTTCATGAACAGCCACAGGCTCTTCATTTTACCGCTCGTGCCGGCTTTGCACTCAATGGGCACCACGGTTGAGTCTTGTGCGATAACATAATCCACTTCCGACGTGGAACCGTTGGCGCCGTTTTCCCAGTAATACAAATCGTGTTGCAGTCGCGGGCTACTGTGCTTGATCATTTCCCAGCCAAGGACAAGTTCGGCCAGGCTGCCTTTGTTCACCAGGTCGGCTGCCGTGCTGGTGAGAATGCTTTGGGTGAGCGCGTGGGCGCCGCCCAAATCCAAGTCCATCACGCGTAAAAGTAGACCACTGTCGATAAAAAGGTATTTCCTGAACTTATCGTTCACCCCAGCCCCCAGCGGAAGGCCATTAGCCGCTGTGCGG
>CAMVDK010000209.1 GCA_947166165.1 uncultured Porphyromonadaceae bacterium | reverse complement strand
TGCAAAATCAAATTCGTTCCTCATTTGTTTTGCACTTCGCTCGATTTGTAGTAATGTTGGCTTCGCCCAAATTACACGGCATCTCGGAAGTGCAAAATCAAATTCGTTCCTCATTTGTTTTGCACTTCGCTCGATTTGTAGTAATTTTGTGGTCGTTATGATGAGAACGAACAGCGACACGGTGTCTAACGATTGGGCTGTCAAGCGTTTTACGGCGTATCTTGAGGACCTTGGGCTTCGCAAGACGCCCGAGCGCATGGCTGTGCTGGAGTGCGCGCTGGAGTTTGAACGCCACTTCACGCTCGAGGACTTGCAGCGCCGGCTTGAGCTGCGGTCGCTGCGGCTGAGCCGCACCACGGTCTACAGCGCGCTCGACCTGCTCATGGCCTCGGGGCTGCTGCGCCGCGTGGTGCTCGACGGCCACGCCACGCTCTATGAGCGGGCCTCGGGTCCGGAGCTGTGCCACTTGGTGTGCACTGGTTGCGGCAAGGTGAAGGCTGTGCGCGACGTGGAGCTGATGGCCTCGCTCAACGCCCGCAAATACAACGCTTTCACCGCCCAGCGCTCAACAGTGACCGTCTACGGCACATGCAGCGCCTGCGCACGAAAGGGTAGGAGAGGGTGACTTTGTTTTAATGCACAATGCACAATTCACAATAGACAATGCACAATAGACAATGCACAATAGACAATGTACAATAGACAATGTACAATGCGCAATGAGAATGTTTTAAGACATAATAAATTTAAAAAAACAATAGGAATAGCGTGATAAACAGATGATAATTCAATCTTTTGTCCTTATGTCCACTCGAATCGAAGGCTTTTGTCCTTTTGTCTTAAAGCCAGGTGCTTACGCTCGTTGAGGAATTGAAATAGAATAAACGTGTAACTGAAAACTGATATCAGTATATGACAAAAGTTGATGTGCTCTTGGGCCTGCAATGGGGCGACGAGGGCAAGGGCAAGGTGGTTGACGTGCTGGCACCGCACTACGATGCGGTGGCGCGCTTCCAGGGCGGCCCGAATGCCGGCCACACACTGGTGGTGGACGGCAAGAAGTGCGTGCTGCGCTCGATTCCGTCGGGCATTCTGCGCCAAGGCCAGATGAACATTGTGGGCAGCGGCGTGGTGATTGACGCGGTGCTGCTCATGGAAGAGGTGCAGCAGCTGGAGCGCGACGGCATCAACGTGACAAGCCGGCTGAAGATTGCCCGCAAGGCACACCTGATTCTGCCCACCCACCGCCTGCTCGACGCCGCTGGCGAGCGCCTCAAGGGCAGCCAGCGCATCGGCACCACCGGCAAGGGCATCGGCCCGGCCTACACCGACAAGGTGCGCCGCACCGGCCTGCGTGTGGGCGACGTGGAGGGCGACTTCCTCGCACGCTACGAGCGCGCCCGCGACGGACACATGCGGCTGCTGCAGGCCTTGGGTGAGCGGCCCGACCTGTCACAGCTGGAGCAGCCTTGGCTCGAGGCCATCGACTTCATGCGCCGCTTCGAGCTGGTCGACTGCGAGAACTACGTGAACGGCTTGCTGCGCGGCGGCAAACGTCTGCTGGCCGAGGGGGCGCAAGGCAGCATGCTCGATGTGGACTATGGGTCGTATCCGTTTGTCACATCGTCGACCACGGTGTGCGCCGGCGCATGCACCGGACTCGGAGTGGCCCCCAGCAACATCGGCGAGGTGTATGGCATATTCAAGGCCTACTGCACCCGCGTCGGAGCCGGGCCGTTCCCCACCGAGCTCCACGACGAAGTGGGCAGCGAGATGCGCCGCCTGGGGCATGAATATGGTGCTGTGACCGGCCGCGAACGCCGCTGTGGATGGATCGACCTGGTGGCTCTGCGCTACGCCATCCAGCTGAGCGGCGTGACCAAACTGATCATGATGAAGAGCGACGTGCTCGACGCCATGCCCACCATCAAAGTGTGCGACGCCTACAGGCTGCCTGGCGGAGGCACCACCAGTCAGATGCCCTACAGCATCGACAACGTGACGCCCATCTACACCGAGGTGCCCGGATGGCTCACCGACTTGACCCACGCCACCAGCGAGCAGGACCTGCCCGAAGCCTTTGTGAGCTATGTGTCGCTGCTCGAAGAGCGTCTGGATGTGCCCATCGCCATCGTGAGCGTGGGACCCGACCGCGAGCAGACCATCGTGAGGAAGAATCGCGGTTGAACCCCATCAGGGACTCCGCAATCCAGATAAAAAAAGAATTTTTCACAATAACTAATTAATCAACTTATTCAAACAAAACTAAACGCTATGGCATTAGTAAAACCATTCCGTGGTCTGAGACCACCCCGCGATTTGGTGCAGCAAGTGGCATCGAAGCCCTACGATGTGCTCTCGAGCGACGAGGCCCGCGCCGAAGCCGGCGACAACGAAAAATCGCTCTACCACATCATCAAGCCGGAAATCGACTTCCCCGCCGGAACCGGCGAGCATGAGCCCAAGGTCTACGACAAGGCCGTGGAGAACTTCAAAAAGTTCCAGGACAAGGGCTGGCTGGTGCAGGACCCCACCGAGAACTACTACATCTATGCGCAGACCATGGACGGCCGCACGCAATATGGCATCGTGGTTGCCGCCAGCGTGAACGACTACCTGGAAGGCCGCATCAAGAAGCACGAGCTGACGCGCCGCGAGAAGGAGGCCGACCGCATGCACCACATCGAGATCAACAACGCCAATGTGGAGCCGGTGTTCCTGGCATTCCCCACCAACGAAGTGCTCGAGGGCATCATCGCCACCACGGCCAAGACCGCCCCGGAGTATGACTTCGTGAGCGAGGACGGCATCGGACACACGCTGTGGGTGATTGGCGACGAGGCCACCAAGCAGGCCATCACCAAGGCCTTCGACGGCATCCCCTACCTCTATATCGCCGACGGACACCACCGCACGGCAGCCGCTGCCCATGTGGGCGAGGAGAAGGCCAAGGCCGACCCCAACCACAATGGCACCGAGGAGTATAACTTCCTGCTGGCGGTGTGCTTCCCGCAGTCGCACCTCAAGGTGATGGACTACAACCGCGTGGTCAAGGACCTCAACGGCCTGACCGACGAGCAGTTCCTGGCTCGCCTTGCCGAGCACTTCGAGGTCGAGGACAAGGGCACCGAGGTCTATCACCCCGCCCGTCTGCACAACTTCTCGCTCTATCTGTCGGGACACTGGTATTCGCTCACGGCCAAGGCCGGCACCTACGACGACAGCGACCCGATTGGCGTGCTCGATGTGAGCGTGTCGAGCGACTACATTCTGCGCGACATCCTGGGCATCACCGACCTGCGTTCGGACAACCGTATCGACTTCGTGGGCGGCATCCGTGGCCTCGGCGAACTCAAGGCCCGCGTCGACTCTGGCGAGATGAAAGTGGCTCTGGCGCTTTATCCCGTCACCATGCAGCAAATCATCGACATCGCCGACAGCGGCAAAATCATGCCTCCCAAGGCGACGTGGTTCGAACCCAAGCTGCGCTCCGGCCTCATCATCCACAAGTTGAGCTGATGAAGCCAACCTGTCGTAACCTTAGTCCAACCGATTGAAAGGCACTTGACAATAAGCAAATTCAGTACAGAATAAAGATAGTTTATTCATAACAAATGAAGCGGGGAGGCCATCGTGAGATGCCCTCCCCGCAATTTGTTTTCGGTCGTGGTGGTGCGGCGTTGCTAGGCCGGCTTGCGGTTTACTGGCTCAAAGAGCCCGCTGCCACGGCTGCCGCACGTTTGCACTCGTGCACACAAGTGTGTCACGGAAGTTTCTTCTTCAGGTCGTTGGCGGCCTTGCTGGCGGCCTCGGCGCCCTTGGCGGCAGCCTCGTTGACCTTCTCAGCACCCTTCTGGGCGGCGTCGTTGACCTTCTCGGCGGCCTTGTCGGCAGCGTCCTTGGCTCCCTCAACCACCTTGTCGGCAGCTTCGTTCACCTTCTCGGCGGCGGCGTCCTTCACTTCGTTGAGGGCGTCCTTGGCACCAGCGGCCAGGCTGTCGCCAGTAGCGGCGGCAACGCTCTTCAGGCTCTCGGGCATCACCTTGGTGGCCATCTCGGCAAAGGCGGGCATAGCGGCAACAATCTTCTCCTTGTTGGTGTCGATCACTTGCATGATCTTGGCGTAGAGGTCGTTGGCGGCCACGGTGTCGCCCTTGGCCATCAGGTTGTCGACGGCAACGCGAGCCCCATCGAGTAGGGTGGCAATGCCAGCAGAGTCGGAGGCAGCAGCGAGGCTGTCGAGGCTGGTGGCAAACTTCTCAACAACGAAGGTGGAGTCTTCGGTGGTTTCGGTCTGGTTGGCTTTCTTGTCGTCGCAAGAAACAAAACACAGTGCAGCCACGGCTGCAAGCATCAACAATAACTTTTTCATCTTAATAATAAATTTAAGGGTTAGAAAAATAAAACATTCAAAATGCGTGGCAAAAGTATAGTGGATTTCTGAATGCGCCAAATAATTTTGCCCTATTAGCATTTTTTAAGCAACTAAATTGGCGATTTTAGTGACGAAATGTAGCTGCAGGGGCATTTTCAGTGCTTCGGTGGCTGCCGCCTTGAGCCGCGCATCGGTCTGTGTTATTGTCGCGCTAGGAAGCGTTCCACCTCGAGGGCGGCGCGGCATCCCGAACCGGCGGCGGCGATGGCTTGCCGGTAGTGCGGGTCAGCCACATCGCCGGCGGCAAACACGCCCGGCACATTGGTGGCCGTGTCGATTCCTGCCGCGATGTAGCCTTGCTCGTCGAGGGCTATCTGCCCGTCGAGGAAGCCGGTGTTGGGCTGGTGGCCGATGGCCAGGAAGAAGCCCTTGACGGCGATGTCGTGGCGGCGCTCATCGTCGCGGCCCTTGTTGGTGACCAGATGCACCCCCTCCACGCCGCCCTCGCCGAAAAGACCTTCGGCAACGGTGTTGTAGAGGATGTGGATGTTGTCGCGCTCGGCCACGCGCTGCTGCATGGCTGCCGAAGCACGCAGATAGTCCTTGCGCACGAGCATGTAAACGTCGCTGCACAGGTTGCTCAGGTAGGAGGCCTCTTCGCAAGCCGTGTCGCCGCCGCCGACCACAGCCACGGCCTGCTTGCGGTAGAAGAAGCCGTCGCATGTGGCGCATGCCGACACGCCCTGGCCGGCATACCGCTTCTCGTCGTCGAGCCCGAGGTACCGGGCCGAGGCTCCGGTGGCGATGATCACGGTGTGGGCCTGGATTTGCGCTCCGCCGTCGAGGGTGGCCACAAAGGGGCGCACAGTCAGGTCGATGGCTTTGACATAGCCTGGCCGCACGTCGGCCCCCACTCG
>CAMVDK010000208.1 GCA_947166165.1 uncultured Porphyromonadaceae bacterium | reverse complement strand
TATCCCGGCGACATCGTGGGCCTGCCCGACAACGGCATTTTCAAAATCGGCGACACCGTCACCGAGGGCGAGCAACTGCACTTCAAGGGGCTGCCCAGTTTCTCGCCCGAAATGTTCAAGTATATCGAGAACAACGACCCGATGAAGACCAAGCAGCTCAACAAAGGCATCGAGCAACTCATGGACGAGGGCGTGGCGCAGCTGTTCATCAACCAGTTCAACGGCCGCAAAATCGTCGGCACCGTGGGCCAGCTGCAGTTCGAGGTGATCCAGTACCGGCTGCTGCACGAGTATGGCGCGCAATGCCGTTGGGAGCCCATCAACCTCTACAAGGCGTGCTGGATTGAGAGCGACGACGACGAAGCCCTGGCGGCGTTCAAGCGGCGCAAGCACCAGTTCATGGCCGTGGACCGCGAGGGGCGCGACGTGTTTCTGGCCGACTCGGGCTACGTGCTCTCGATGGCGCAGCAAGACTTCCCGAAAATCCATTTCCACTTCACCAGCGAGTTCTGACGGTGCTTTCAGCTCCCAGCCGGCATCGGCAGGCCTCCACACCCTTCACTCCAAACCAACGCATATCTCAACCCGACATGGAACGACTGACAAAACTTTATAAAGAATATGTGGGCAGCGAGCCCACCGAAGTCAAACTCATGGACAAGGCCGGCTCCAACCGCAGCTACTACCGCCTGAGCGGCGAGCGGTCGGTGGTGGGGGTCATCGGCGAGTCGCGCGAGGAGAACGACGCCTTTGTCTACATGGCTCGCCACTTCAGGCAGCAGGGCCTCTCGGTGCCCGAAGTCTACGGCATGAGCGACGACCACATGGCCTACATCCAGGAAGACCTCGGCCGCAAGCCCGAAAACATCCTGTGGAACAAAATACGCCGCAGCAGCATCACCCACGCCTTCACCAGCGGCGAGAAGGCGCTGCTGTGCCGCGCCATGAGCGACCTGTGCGACCTGCAGTTCCGTGGCGCCGAGGGCTTCGACTACAGCCACTGCTACCCCGCGCAATGCTTCGACGAGCGGTCGATCAAGTGGGACCTCAACTACTTCAAGTACTGCTTCCTCAAGGCCACAGGCGTGGTGTTTAACGAAGACCTGCTCGAGAACGACTTTGAGCGCCTCGCCGCCGACCTGCTCACCGTGCCCGCCCACACGTTCATGTACCGCGACTTCCAGTCGCGCAACGTGATGCTCGTCGGCGACACCGAGCATCCCGAGCAGTGCCGGCTTGCGTACATCGACTTCCAGGGCGGCCGCCGCGGGCCCTACTACTACGACGTGGCCTCGTTCGTGTGGCAGTCGCGCGCCAAGTACCCCGACGAGCTCAAGCACGAGCTCATCGAGTCCTACATCGACCGCCTCAAGCACTACCAGCCGCAGCTCGATGTGCACGCGTTCTACCGCAACCTGCGCCTGTTTGTGCTCTTCCGCACGCTGCAGGTGCTTGGTGCCTACGGCTTCAGGGGCTACTTCGAGAAGAAGCCCGACTTCATGAAAAACAGCATCGTGCCGGCCATTGGCGGGCTGCGGCGGCTCGTGGCCGAGCAGCCCTTCACGCAGTACCCCTACCTGAGCCGGATCATCGACGAACTGGTCAACCTCAAGGACTTCACCAGCGAGGACAAGTCGCTCACCGTGCGCGTGATGAGTTTCGCCTACAAGAAGGGCATCCCCCACGACCCCTCGGGCAACGGCGGCGGCTTCGTGTTCGACTGCCGCGCGCTCAACAACCCCGGCAAGTATGACCGCTACAAGGCGTTCACCGGCCTCGACGACAACGTGATCAAATTCCTGCAGGAGGAAAGCACCATCGACCAGTGGCTCGAACACGTCTACGCGCTCGTCGACGAGAGCGTGGAGCGCTACAAGAAGCGCAACTTCACCGACCTGATGGTGTGCTTCGGCTGCACCGGCGGCCAGCACCGCTCGGTCTACGCCGCCCAGCACACCGCCGAGCACATCCACAGCAAGTTCAACGTGCGCGTCGAGCTCACCCACCGCGAGCAGAGCGGCCACGACCGCACCCTCAACCCCACGCTCGAATGAAAGCGCTCGTGTTTGCCGCCGGCCTGGGCACCCGGCTCCGCCCCCTGACCGACCACTGCCCCAAGGCGCTCGTCGAGGTGGCCGGCGCCACCATGCTCGAGCGGGTCATCACCCGCCTGCGCCAGGCCGGATTCACCGACGTCACCGTCAACGTGCACCACTTCGCGCCCATGGTGGTCGACTACTTGCGCGCTCACGACAACTTCGGTGTCGACATCCACATCAGCGACGAGAGCGAGTTGCTGCTCGACACCGGCGGCGGCATTCTGGCCGCGCGGCGATGGCTCGACGGCGACGAGCCCTTCCTGGTGCACAACGCCGACATCCTCACCGACCTCGACCTGGCCGCCTTCTACCGCCACCACGCCGCCGGCGCGGCGCTGGCCACGCTGCTCGTCAAGCAGCGCGCCACGCAGCGCTACCTCGTGTTCGACCGCGACGACCGCCTGCAAGGGTGGGTCAACAAAGCCACCGGAGCCACCCGCCCCGAGGGCTTTGTCCACGACCCCGCCACGCTGCGCGAACTGGCCTTCGGCGGACTGCACGTCATCTCGCCCGCCATCTTCCCGCTGCTCGAGCAGCACGCCGCCACGGCCGGACGCGTGTTCTCCATCACGCCGTTCTACATCGACGTTTGCCACCGCCACCTCATCAGGGGCTACCACCCCCACCAGCCCTACCAGTGGCTCGACGTGGGCCGTCCCGAGACCCTCGAGCAGGCCCGCCAACTGCTCTCGCAGCCATGACCACGCCCCCACGCCACGACACCGAGTCGGGCTTCGACCATGCCGATCTGGACCAGTTCGCCACCGCCACCACCGAAGCCTTCGGCCACCTGCAGCCACTGCCCTGCGGCCAGCACAGCGTCACGCAGCTCCACCGCGCCAAACGCCACGGCAAGTGGTTCGTGCTCAAGAGTCTGTGCCCGCTCTACAGCGACCAGCCCGCCTGCCAGGCCATGCTGCGCAAGGAGTTCGAAATCGGCTTCGCGCTCGCTCACCCCGGCATCGCCGCCACCATCGCACTCGAGCAGGTCGACACGCTGGGCACGTGCATCGTCGAGGAGTGGGTCGACGGCTGCACGCTGCGCGAGTTCACCGCCTCGCCCGAGTTCACTGCCCAGGCCGCACGCAGCGTGGCCGTCGAGGTATGCCACGCTTTGGCCTACCTCCACGCCCGCCAGGTGGTGCACCGCGACATCAAGCCCAGCAACATCCTCGTCACCGCCATTGGCCACCACGCCAAGCTCATCGACTTCGGCGTGAGCGACACCCCCAGCCACGCCGTGCTCAAAGGCCCCGCCGGCACACGCCGCTACGCCGCGCCTGAGTTGCTCCGTGGCGACCAAATCGACGGCCGCGCCGACCTCTACGCCCTCGGAGTCACTCTCAACGAAATCAACCAGGCTCTCCCGCGCCCCGACGCTCGCCTGGCCCGCGCGGCCCGCGCATGCACCCAGGCCGACCCCGACCGCCGGCCTGCCGGCGCGACGCAGGTGGCCGAAATGCTCACGCGCCCCGTCTGGCGCTGGCCATGGACACTGGCCGCAGCTGCTTTCGCCATCACAGCCGTTATCGCCATCACCACCACCCGCCACGCATCTCCTGCCGCCTCTGCCATCGCCCCCGACACCGCCACCACGCGCCCCACAGCTCCCGACACCGCCACGGTCACAGTTGCGCCCGCCCCCGCCCGGCAGGCCGACGCCCCGGCCACCCCCTCCCCGAGCGACGAACGCCCTGCCGAAAGCCCCGCTCCAAGCTCCACGCCCCCCGAAGGCGCTCCCACGGCCGGCAAGCCGCTGCCGCCCATGCTGCGCCAACTGCTGCTTGCCCGCGCACAGCAAGCCGGCATCGGCGAGGCGCAGGAGCTCGTCGACGAAATCAAGCAGGGGCCGCCAATGGGCGACGAGGCCATACGCCTCGCCTACAGCATCAGGCTCGACAACGCCGAGCACGCGGCCCAACTGGCCGTCATCGAGTTCTATCAGCACACCGACTCCAACAACCTAGCCCTGCGCCAATACCTCGTCACGCCCGAAGGCCAGCAATTCCTCCTCACCGCCCGCCAGCAGGCCCGCCAAGCCGCCGAGCGCCACCTGCAGCAGCACCTGCCCGACCTCATGCCCGCGCCATGAGCCACCAGTGAATTTTTGGTTCATTTAGGTTCACGAAAGCGATTCATTGCCCTCGTTTAGCAATAAATCACTATTTTTGCACCATGAATGTCAACCCCGACGATATCAACGCCCTCATGCGCCTTGCCGAAATCAAGCTGGGCCGCAGCCTCGTCACCCCTTACGACTTCAACGTGCTCACCACCGCCGTCCAAAAGAAGACCGGCACCAGCATCAGCCGCTCCACCATCAAGCGGCTCGTGGGCTACGTCAACGACAAGCACCACCCCAGCCCCACCACCCTCAACAACCTGGCGCGCTACGTGGGCTACCGCGACTGGGCCGCATTCCTGGCGCGCACCAGCGAGCCCACATCCGGCTCGCTGGGCGACGAAGTGGTCCAGACCGCCTGTCTCACTCCCGGCGACCGGCTCCAGCTCGAGTGGCTCCCCGACCGCCGCTGCACCCTGCGCTACGACGGCAACCAGCGCTTCACCGTCGAGGCCGTCGAAGGCAGCCACAGCCTCGCCACAGGCGACACGCTCGACATCATCGTCTTCAGCCTCGGGCAGCCCCTCATGGCCACCAACCACCGGCACGGCACCGACACACACCCCCTCTACGTGGCCGGACGCGAACACGGCCTCACCGCCCTGCGGCTCATCAAAGACGAAACGCCCGGCAATAACCAAGAGCCATAAGCCTAGCCAAAAGCCCGCTGAAACGCTCCGCACCCTCAACTCGAGCCACACAATATCGTGAAAAAAGGGGCACCTGCAAAAGCCTGTGTCTATATCGACAACCAACACTCGAAGAGTGTCCTTTGTGTACCCCCCAGCACGGCTGCACTCCGAACGCAGTGAGGATGCAGCCGCACTGGGCGAAGAGGGTGTGTCAAAAACGATATGCACGCTTCGCGTGGAAATCTGCGATTAAGCGAGAGCAAACAAGAACTCGTTCTTGGTTTGCAGAGCGAGAGCAGATTATCTAAATCTGCGATTAAGCGAGAGCAAACAAGAACTCGTTCTTGGTTTGCAGAGCGAGAGCAGATTATCTAAATCTGCGATTAAGCGAGAGCAAACAAGAACTCGTTCTTGGTTTGCAGAGCGAGAGCAGACAGCCGCCTAACGGCGGGA
>CAMVDK010000207.1 GCA_947166165.1 uncultured Porphyromonadaceae bacterium | reverse complement strand
TACGCTCCCTCCCGCGTTCCGCGTATGCTGGCCCGCGCCTCGATGTTCACCGACGACCGCATCGTGGGCTGGGTAGACCTGCCCGGCATGTCGTCGGAGTGCCGCATTGTGAAGGTGAACGGCGACTCGATGAAACCCGTGATTTGCAACGGCGACTACGTGGCCCTGCGCGAGATGACCAACATGCAGTACATCTACTGGGGGCAAATCTACGTGGTGCTGCTCGACGACTTCCGCATGATCAAGTATGTGCGCAAGAACCCCGACCCCAGGCTGGTCACCCTGCGAAGCGCCAACCCCGACTACGACGACATGGAAATCCTGCGCGACGACATTCGCGAACTCATGCTCGTGCACACCATCCTGCACATGGAACAGCGAGTGTGAAAAAACTAGTCAGCCAAAAAGAATGGACAATGCTTTGAGACATAAAACGCCCCCGTCTGCCGACCTCCGGCCCGGCAGCGCTTGCCCCCCGCTGGTGGCCACGCTGCCTAACGGCCTGCGCATGGTGCATGTGTGGCGGCCCGGACCCGTGGGCTGGTGCGGACTGGCCATCGGCGCCGGAAGCCGCGACGAGGCCGACAACAAGCGCGGACTGGCCCACTTCGTGGAGCACACCATCTTCAAGGGCACCACCCACCGCCGTGCCTGGCACATCCTGAACCGCATGGAAAGCGTGGGCGGCGAACTGAACGCCTACACCACCAAGGAGGAGACCATGCTCTACACCATCTTCGCCGACGAGCACCTGCCGCGCGCCGTCGACCTGCTGGCCGACCTCGTGCAGCACAGCACCTTCCCCGCCGACGAGCTGGCGCGCGAACTCGATGTGGTGCTCGAGGAGGCCGCCAGCTACCGCGACTCGCCCGCCGACGCCGCCTACGACGACTTCGAAGACCTCATGCTCGCCGGCAACCCCATGGGCCACAACGTGCTGGGCGTGGAGCAAGACCTGCGCACGCTCACCCGCGACGACTGCCTCGACCACGTGGAGCGCCTCTACACGCCCGACAACATGGTGTTCTTCTACCTGGGTCCCACTCCCGCCGAGCGCGTGTGGCGCCTGGCCGAGCGGCACCTGGGCGCCCTGCGCCGCACCACACGCCGCCCGGCGCGGGCCGTGCCCGACTACCTGCCCACGCAGCACCGGCAGGTGGACCTGGGTTGCCACCAGGCACACACCATTGTGGGCGCGCGTATACCCGGCATGCACGACCCGCGCCGCCACGCCATGGCACTGCTGAACAACATCCTGGGCGGGCCGGGCATGAACTCGCTGCTCAACGTGCAGCTGCGCGAGCGGCGTGGATATGTCTACACCGTCGAGTCGGTCGCCACGCTCTTCACCGACTGCGGCCTGCTGGAGATTTACCTGGGCTGCGACGCGAGCGACGTGCGCTCGAGCCTGAGGGTCATCGACCGCATCACCCACAGCCTGGCCGCCTCCCCGCTGCCCGAGCGGCGACTCGAGGCCTGCAAGCGACAGTATTGCGGACAACTGCTGCTGGCCGCCGACAGTGCCGAGTTCCAGGCCTTCAACGCCGCCAAGGGCGTGCTCTACCACGGCCGGCCGGCTTCGCTCGCACAGATGGTGGAGGCCGTGCGTGCCGTCACTCCCGAGCAGCTGCGCCAGGCAGCCGAACTCATCACCGCCGACCACTGCTCCACACTCACGCTGCGATAATAAACACGAACCACCAGATAATTCCAAATAACGATGGACAACAATATGTTGTACGACAACTACAATGAATTCCTTGACAGCTGCGGCAGCGCCAATCTCATCGATGTGGCCTACACGATGGGCGTGTCGCACGACCTGGACCAACTCGAAAAGATAAAGTCGGCCGCATTGCGCACCATGATCCACGACCACGTGTTCGGCCACGCGCCGGAGTGGATCGACGACCTGCCGCTCAACGACCTGCAGATGCTGCAGCTGCTGGCCGAAACCGGGAGCGCCAATGTGGAGGACACCGGCCAGATGCTCATCGGCGAAATCGTGGGACTGCTGCACTACACCGGCGACGACGACACCGACAACGGCCTCTATGAGATGCGGGTCACCGACGACGTGCGCCAGCTCGTGGCCCCGCTGCTTGCCGATGCCATCGAGCGCAAGCAGGCCAGCGGCGAGGGGGCCATGGAGTGCGCCCTGTGCGGCATGCTCAACCTGACGGGGCGCATGCTGGATCGCCAGGCCATCGGCCTGCTGGAGAGGTTGCTACTGCCATGCGACAGCCGCGTCACGAAGCAGGGCATCGACAACTTCGTGAACCACTCCATGCTCGTGCGTGCCTTCACATGCTATGATACCGACGACGACGTCATGCTCTACTCACGGCTGGTCGACCGCGAGTGGTGGGAGTTCGACCTGCGCGACGTGGAGCCTTATGTGCCTAGCGACATCGGCGAAATCATGGCCCACGGCTCCTATCCCTACTTCACCCCCACGCGCGAGTGCGAGAAGGACTTCTGCCAGCTGCTGCGCGACATGGGCGGACTGGACCACGACGAGGCGCTCGGCGAGTTCACCTACTACTACGGCGAGCTGCAGGACGCGCAAGTGAGCATCGGCGAAGTCATGCGCCTGATGGTCGACGCCTGCGGCCCGCAAAGCAAAGCCGACCTGAAAAAGGCCATGCGCGTGGTGCAGAACTTCTGCAACGGCATCCCCAAGTTCTTCTTGTGCGGGCAGTCGTCGCAGCAGGTGAGTGGCATTCAGCCCATGGGCGACCCCTCGCTCGAAGGCCTGTGGCACGCGCCCGCGCCAAAAGGCTCCGGCGCCACCATGCCGGGCATCGACATGCCCCTGCCCATGATCAGCTTGCCCAAGGTGGGGCGCAACGACCCGTGCCCCTGCGGCAGCGGAAAGAAGTACAAGAACTGCTGCGGCATGGACAACTGACGGCGCGCCGCCATTCTACGCAACAATCCCCCCGTGACACCGGTCGCGGGGGGATTGTTGCATAGGATGGCGTGACCAGGAGCCGCGCTTACATGAGCTTCTTGAGCAGGCCGTTGAGCGTGCAGTCGGCGGCCAGCAGAGCGGGCAGGTCGGCGATGGCCACACGCTGCTGCTGCATGGTGTCGCGGTCGCGCACGGTGACGGTGTTGTCCTCCACGGTCTGCCCGTCCACGGTCACGCAGTAGGGCGTGCCGATGGCGTCGTGGCGCCGGTAGCGCTTGCCCACCGAGTCCTTCTCGTCGTACTGGCAGGCGAAGTCGAACTTGAGCAGGTTCATCACCTCGCGGGCCTTCTCGGGCATGCCGTCTTTCTTGACCAGCGGCAGCACGGCGCACTTGACCGGCGCCAGGGCCTTGGGCAGGTGCAGCACCACGCGCGTGTCGCCGCCTTCGAGTGTCTGCTCCTCGTAGCTCGAGCACATCACGCTCAGGAACATGCGGTCCACGCCAATCGACGTCTCAATCACATAGGGCGTGTAGCTCAGGTTGAGCTCGGGGTCGAAATACTGGATTTTCTTGCCCGAGAACTTCTCGTGCTGACTCAGGTCGAAGTTGGTGCGGCTGTGGATGCCTTCCACCTCCTTGAAGCCGAAGGGCATCTGGAATTCGACGTCGGTGGCGGCGTTGGCGTAGTGGGCCAGCTTCTCGTGGTCGTGGAAGCGGTACTTCTCGTCGCCCAGCCCCAGCGCCTTGTGCCAGCGCAGGCGGTGCTCTTTCCAGAACTCGAACCAGCGCATCTCGTCGCCCGGGCGCACAAAAAACTGCATCTCCATCTGCTCAAACTCGCGCATGCGGAAGATGAACTGCCGGGCCACAATCTCGTTGCGGAAGGCCTTGCCTATCTGGCAGATGCCGAAGGGGATGCGCATGCGGCCGGTTTTCTGCACATTCAGGAAGTTGACAAAGATGCCCTGTGCCGTCTCCGGGCGCAGGTACACGTCCATCGTGCTGTCGCTGCTGCTGCCCATCTGCGTCTTGAACATGAGGTTGAACTGCCGCACGTCGGTCCAGTTGCGCGTGCCCGAGATGGGGCACACAATCTGCTGGTCGACGATGATTTGCTTGAGCTCGGCCAGGTCGTTGTCGTTCATCGCCTTCTCGAAGCGGGCGTGCAGCGCGTCGCGCTTGGCCTGGTGCTCAAGCACGCGAGGGTTGGTCTGGCGGAACATGGCCTCGTCGAAGGCCTCGCCGAAGCGCTTGGCGGCCTTGGCCACCTCCTTGTCGATTTTCTCGTCCATCTTCGCCAGCTCGTCCTCGATGAGCACGTCGGCGCGGTAGCGCTTCTTGCTGTCGCGGTTGTCGATCAGCGGGTCGTTGAACGCGTCAACGTGGCCCGAGGCCTTCCAGATGGTGGGGTGCATGAACACGGCCGAGTCGATGCCCACAATGTTGTCGTGAAGCAGCGTCATGGCCTCCCACCAGTAGCGCTTGATGTTGTTCTTAAGCTCCACGCCGTTCTGACCGTAGTCGTAGACGGCGCCCAGGCCGTCGTAAATCTCGCTCGACGGGAACACGAAGCCATACTCCTTGCAGTGTGATACGATTTTCTTGAAAACGTCCTCTTTCATTGTGATATTTCGTTTGATTGGATTGTCGTTGCAATTCAACCTGCAAAATTACTAATTAATTCGCTAACACGCAACGGCGCACCACTTTTCTCCCCGATTGCGGCTGGCTGAAATACTAATTGATGTCATTATGGCGTACATTTTTCGATAAAAGCGACAATATGGCATTCAAATAAGTCAATATGGCAGTATGCAATCCCCAATATCGCGTTGGCACCAGGTTTGCATAGATGTATGGCGAGCGGCGGTGCTCCAGGCGAGCCACCAAGGCTCCAAAACGACGAAATTGTTTAACCTTTTAAAGATAGGAGATTGAATTATGTATCTGACACGTAGAAATCAAAGTTGGTTACCCAGTGTGTTTAACGACTTTTTCGACACTGACTTCCTCCCGAAGGTGAGCACGACGGCTCCGGCCATCAACGTGATTGAAAAGCAAGGCGAGTACGACGTCGAGCTGGCTGCTCCGGGCATGACCAAGGACGACTTCAAGGTGACCCTCGACGAGGAGGAGAACCTGGTGGTGGCCCTCGAGAAAAAGACCGACACCGAGCACAAGGAGGACGATGGGCACTACCTGCGTCGCGAGTTCAGCTACACGACCTTCCACCAGACGCTGCTGCTGCCCGACGACGTGGACCGCGAGAAGATTGCCGCCACCGTGGAGCACGGAGTGCTCAAGGTGGTGCTGCCCAAAAAGAATCCCGAAGAACTCAAGAATGAGAGCAAAGTGATCGAGATCCAGTGACGCACAGTGTGCTCATGGCACTGCACATATCTTAAACGAATCTTAGCAT
>CAMVDK010000206.1 GCA_947166165.1 uncultured Porphyromonadaceae bacterium | reverse complement strand
GGCGCGATATGCCGCGCATATCGGGACCGAAGCCCGAGAAATAGGCGATGTCGGTGGGCTGACTGCGGTCGACAGCCAGCTCGCCGCCATCGGCCAGCGGCACAGTGGCCCGCGAGCAGTAGGCCCCCACCGAGATGGCCTCGCGCCCGGTGGCGAGGTCGTTGATGCTGCAAGCGCGCATGGCGGCTGTGTAGCCGGGCACATGGGCATCGTTGATCATGATCACGCCGCTCGACCAGGCGTGCAGCATCGTGGGCTCGTCGACCACAATCTGATAGCCGAGGCGGTAGCGGCTGTCGAGAGGGTCGACGTTGACCTGCGCCACAGAGTGGTACTGCCCGTTAGGGTCGAGCTCGGCGGCGGCAACGAGTTGCCCGGAAAAGTAGGGAGCGAGTTCGGCAATGGAGTCGGCTGCAATTTCGAGCAGGGTGTCGGTGAGCTCGACCAGCGTCGTGGCGGCCACCTGGCGGCTGGTGGTGCGGTCCACCACGGTGAAGCCCAGTCGGTGGCGGGCGGGGCCGTCGCTCCAAGCCGAGACGTAGCCCTTGTAGCGGCTGCTGGAGTAGTAGTTGTCGAAGTAGGTGCGCAGGGTGTCGGTGTCGGGCTGGGTGAAGCGGTGCGACAGGTGTAGCCGCAGGCGCGCGTCGTTGCCGGCCGAGATGACCATCAAGCGCCCGGGGCCCGACATAGTGTCGAACACCTGGCACAGGGGCGAGGTGCCGTTATGCGCCCCTTCCTGCGAACCGAAACTCATGCTCACCACCGCCGGTCGGCCCACACTGTCGGCATAGGCGAGGATGTAGCGGATGGCGTTGGCTATGTCGGTGTCGTAGAGCACGGGCATGGCGCACACCACAAGCTCGGCCTCGGGGGCCACGCCATGGTAACCGAGGGCGGTGTGGCTGCCGGCGGCGGTGCCCAGCGTGTGGGTGCCGTGCCACATGGTGGGGGTGTCGGTGGTGAGGGCGGCAATCTGCGCGGCAGTGGTGTAGTGGCTTCCGGGCAGCGTGTCGCCAGCCACCACAGGATGGCAGCCGGTGGTGTCGTGCGGCATGTAGACACGGCTGATGCGGTTATGGCCCTGCGCGTCGAGGAAGTTGATGTGGTTGAAGTCCACGCCGCTGTCGATGAGTCCGAGCACCACACCCCTGCCCTTGTAGGCCTGCGGCAGGTCGTGCCCGAGGTGGACGGGGTCGACACGGCCTTCGGCCCGTGCGCTGTCGTTGGTGAGCGTGAGGGGCTGCGCCACGGCCACGCGGCGCACACCGGCTGTGGAGGCCACCTGCGGCAGGATGGCCAGCGGCATCCGGGCAGTGGCCAGCGTGCCGAAGCGCGACTCGATGGTGGCTCCGGCGGCTTGCAGGCGCGTGAGGGTGGCCGCGTCGGCCACCTCGATGAAGCACGACACGGCCTGGCGGCTCCGGCTGTCGGACGTTGAGGCCTTGCCGGCCAACGCAACGCGCGAGGCGGCAGTCAGCCGCGCCACGGCCGCCTGGGGCAGCATCAGGGCCAGCAGCAGCACCACACCCAGGGCGAAGCGCCACTGCGCCAAGTGGCCGCTTGCACGATTGGTACTTGAATTTTGCATGATGATGTGTCGTAAATGACCAATTAGCGCATCGTCAGAGCATCACGTTGATGAGAGCACTCAGGTCGTCGATGTCGACCACTCCGTCGCCGTTCAGGTCGCTGAGCTTGGGGTAGCGGTTGGCTGTCTTCTTGAGGATGATGTTGATCAGGGTGTTGACATCGTCCACATCGACGATGTCGTCCTCGTTGAGATCGCCACGGTAGTAGGCCGCTCCTCGCAGGGGAATGACAATGGGCTGCTCGAGTCCACCGCCGGCAATCACGAGGTTGGCCTCGTGGTTGCCCAGGCTCAGTGCGCGGTACTTGATGCTCACCTTGGTCCCGCGCATCACATTGGTCGGGCTGATGTTGGCCGGCGTGACGCCAAAGCGCGCCGCATCGCGCCCTTCGATAGTCAGGCTCACGTTGCCCACAATGTTCTCGCCGCGAAGGGCGAACTGCTCGATGTAGGTCTGGTTGGTGACGATGCTCCCGAAGTTGATGTGTGTATCAGCCCCGGGCTCAACGATGGAAGGCACAGGGGCGGGCCATTCGCCCACCACGAAGGGCGCGGGGTCGGCCCAGAAGGCCTGAGGCTGGAGCGGGTCGACAAGGGCCATATAGCAGGTGTCGCCTTCGGCTGCCTGAATCGGTGCGGCGAAGGTGACCACGGCCCGCTCGCCCGTGTGGCTGAACTTGACCGGCTGGGTGACCTCGCCGAGCCGCTCGAACTCGCCGTCGGCGTTCTTTCGCATCACGGTCATGGTGAGCTGGCCTTCGTAAATGCCACCGGCCGACTTGACCACGGCCTCGCCCTGCACCTCGGCGGCCGGCATCGTGGCGGCCTTGGGTGCCAGCGGAACCACGAGCTCGGCCGTGCCCACGGGCGCGATGCTGCCATCGAAAGTGGCCACGCCGCCGGCCACGGTCATGAGCACATAGCCGGCGCTGTCGGCCTTGCGCACAAAGGGATGGACGGTGGCCATGCTGTCGAGGCTGTACATGGCCTTGAGGCGGTACACACCATCGGGCAGCGAGTCGGGCAGAGTGATGGCGATGGGCTCATCGTCGCTGAAGTAATAGGTGTAGCCCTTCCACACCACGTCGGTGACGATGTGGAGCAGGGCCTGCTGGCTGGTTCCCGACTCGTCGGTCACAGCCGCTACAAAGTCCACCATATCCATGTCGCCCTCGCCGAGGAAGGTGAAGTTGATCATCGACAGCGGCACCTGCTCGCCAAGGCGCGCGGTGGTCACCTTGGTGCCGAAATCGGCCAGATAGCCCTGCAGGGGCTGGACGACCGACTGCCCGCCCTGGTCGGGCTGGATGCCCATGATGGCCTCCTGCCCGCTGTTGAAGCCCGAGCCACCCATTGCCGAAGGGTTGAGGGCCGACACGGCGAAGTAGCCATCGCTGCGTCCGCCCCACCCCCAGTTGAGGTGGAAATAGCCGTCGGCGTTGTAGCCGTCGATGACGAAGGCGTGCCCGCCGCTGGAGCTGGACTGCCCGGCGTAGTAGACGGGCCGGCCGGCATCAAGCTCGTCGCGCAAGAGCTGCTCCCACTCATCGAGGGGCATGAAGTCGCGCAGGCGGAAGGTCATGCCACGGTCGTAGCCGAAGTAGTCGCGCAGCGCGTTGAAGGCTTTGATGGAATGCGTGCCGCTGGAGGCGCCATACATCATCTCGGTGGCGATGCCCACGGCGCTCATCAGCCGCGCCACGGCTTGCTTCTGCGTCTCGCTCGAGCGCCCGAAGCTGTAGTTGTCGCGCATCGAGTTCCAGTCGAAGGGCAGCTGGGCAAAGTCGGCGGTGAGGGTGGTGGCCGGCTCACCGTTCACGTTGCAGTCGTAGGTGACGCTCCCCTGCCCCACGGGCGGCCAGTGGTGCACCTTCATGATTTGCGCCACAGCAGTGGCCACACAGCCGGTCACGGCGCGGCTGTGGCCGCCGTTGTAAGTCGGGCACTCGTTGTTGTAGGGCGCCCCCTGGTCCCACACGGTGCTCATCAGCGGCTTCACACTGGTGGGCAGCAGTGGCATGCGTCGCGGAGCGGCACCGACGCTGCGTGCATATTGCACCTCGCGCTGCAACTCGCCGAGCCACCAGCGGGCGTTGTCGGGCAGGCTGTCGTAGCAGAACGTGCCGCTCGACGTATATCCCAGCACAGGCAGCGCGGCATCGTCGGCCGCAACGACCACGAAGCCCTGGTCGGTGCCTCGGTTGAAGACGTAATAGTCGGCCATGGTGCCGGCTGAAGATGTGGCTTGATAGGCGAGCGAGAGGCCGGCGTTTGCTGCCGGTGCCGGTGCCCGCTGCGGGGCGTGTGACTGCACAAACAGCTCGGCCACCTCGAGCGCCTGCGTGGCGCTGAGCGACTCAGCAAGGGCTGCCGGCACAGCCATGGCGGCCAGCAGCAAAAGATGGATTCGTTTCATGCTGCAAAGTTACTGCAAGTCGAGCGAAAAAGCAAAACTTGTTTTGATTTTTCTGAGACGCAGCGTAACTTCGCGCGAAGCGCAACGCTACTGCAAGTCGAGCGAAAAAGCAAAACTTGTTTTGATTTTTGCATAAACTTGGCTGCTCAGCGGCGGCGGCCGAAGATGGCTTCGATGATGGCCTGGCCGAGCTTGCGCTCCACGCCGCCGCGGGTGGTGGGGACGCCGGTGGCGCGGGTGAACGCTCGCTTGGCGCGGGTGATGCCCAAAGCGCGCCGCCACGAGAACGACACGCCTGGCAGGCCGGTGTTGGTGCCTTTCTTTTCCATAGGGTCGGATTGACAGTTTTAAAAGTTGTTTATCAACATGAATATATGGAGCTGCACAAAAGGTAACCCATACGAGAGAATCGGCATTTTGCCACACAAGGGCGCAGTTATGCAAACGATTTAACTGCGTTGAGTGATGATTTCATGCCTAACTATCGTCCAGTTGTGGCAAAAGGACTAACTTTGCAGCCGATTTACAAACATATTGAAATTTTAAAGACAAAAATTTAGATTATGAACGTTGAAATCATTGGCCTCTGGGCAGGCGCCACTTGGAACGCGCTCAACGACGCCAACGGCACCCTGACGATGAAGGGCATCAAGAAAGCTACAAAACTGAAAGAGAAGGAAGTATACGCCGCCATCGGCTGGCTGTCGCGCGAAGGAAAGGTGAACGTGACCGAGACCGAGACCGACGTGGAAGTGACGCTGCTCTGACACTCACGCGCCGCGCAAGCCGCGCATCAATCATCGAGGCGCCTGCCACCCGCCGCCGTGCGGAGTTGGCAGGCGCTTTTTTTATTGACCAGCGAAGCGACAGCGGCCCTGCATCTACAAAAATGCAGGGCCGCCGGTTGATGTGGCAGCGTCAAGGGCGCGTCATTCAATCACTCCTCCTCGCAGCAGGTAGAGGTTGAGCACATGGCGGAAGGCCTCGAGCTGGTCGTCGGTGAGCTGCTTGTTGTGGTTGATGCCATTGGGGGCGAGCAGCTTGAGCAATGCCCAGTCGCAGTGGGCGAGCGCATAGAGCAGGTCCTTGTCGGCAGCGGTGACGGGGTCGTCGCTGTTTTCCCATATCATGCGTCCCTTGCCCTTGCCGCGCTTGAAGTTGCCGGGCTTGAAGTGGTAGTCGAAACCGTTGATGGTGAAGACGGCCTCGTAGTAGTTGAGCGGGTCGTCGGCATAATACTGGATGCGCAAGTGCAGCGGTCCGGGCTTTCCGTCGGGACCGTCGGCAAAGTGCAGGTAGACCGCGTTCTCGCTGTTGTCGGTGCTCACGCCCATGGGCATCACACCTATGTTGCCGCTCTTGACCTTGGCCTGGAGCTGTTCGGGCGAGTCGGTGACGGGGTCGTCGCGCCACACGATGCGCTTGGGCGCTTCGGGCAGGTAGCTCTTGAGTTCATACTTC
>CAMVDK010000205.1 GCA_947166165.1 uncultured Porphyromonadaceae bacterium | reverse complement strand
TGCCCGAGTTGGTGGAGCATGACGCAGATGGCATGCTCAGCGTGGACTACATCGCAGTGATTCCCATCCTGGTGAAAGCTGTGAACGAGCTCAGCGGAGAACTGGCCACTGTCAAGGCCGACAACGAGGAGCTGCGGAGGCAGCTCTCCACCCCAGCAGTCAACCATGCTCCCGCACAGAGCAGCGGTTTGGAACAGCTACTTACCGACCGCTCAACCGAAGTACTCGCACAGAACGACCCCAACCCGTTCAGCAGCGACACGCGCATCAGCTACAACCTGCCCGAGGGCACGACCACGGCCATGATTTGCATCTACGACTTGCAGGGCAAGCAAGTGCAGCAGCTGCCCGTGACCGACATGGGTTCTGGCAGCGTGACCCTGCACGGCGGCAACCTGCAGGCCGGCATGTACATCTACAGCCTCATCGCCAACGGCCGTGAGCTCGCCAGCAAGAAGATGATTCTCACCAAGTAAAATCGAACTGCCATGAAAAATTTTTTGATTGTGTTTTTTTCGCTGTTGCCCTTGCTCTGCTGGGGTAGCCAGCGAACCTTGACCGTATCATTGCACTATGGTGCAGATGACTTTGAAATTCTGCAAATTGATGGGAAAACCCATATCAAGTCGAATATCCATAATTTGGTTTTCGAAGAATGTGAAACGATTCCTGCATTGCCTTTGATTCCTGTACGCGTATTAATCTCGCCTAACGAGCATCTTGATGGATACACCTTTTCTCTAAGTGACAGCACATTATGGACTGGGATTGACATAGCTCCATGTGAACTACCAGTAACAACCGATGGCACACAATCGTATGCCAATATCACATCGAGCGGAATTGAATTTACTGGATTATTCCCTCCAAATGTGTCATGTGCAGGCTTGTCCGTGATAGATGGATATTGTATATTAATATTTAACGTTTGCCCGTTCTCTTACGATGCGAACTCCAATTCATTGTCATTGAATCAATCTTTGACACTATCACTCACCTTGAGTTCAAGTGCTCAGCATGCTCCTTCACCGATACATAATAATATTGGGAGTGATGGCTTATGTAGTTTCGTTGAAAGCATTGTTGTCAATCCGGAAGACATGACAAACAACTATGGAAATCCTATTGCGGCACAATGGTCTGGAGGCCCATATGATTATTATCCCTATCTCCTTGTTACAAATGAAACCTGCAAATCTGCTTTCGAGCCGCTCATTGAATGGAAAACGATAAAAGGCATTCGTGCAAAACTCTTGACAGTTGAGGAAATAGAGTCATTGTATCCGGGAGCAACAATGCCACTGCGAATCAAAAATGCGTTGAACGATTACAAGAATCATCACGGCACGAAGTATGTGCTTTTAGGTGGAGACGAAAATATAGTACCTGGGCAGCGTTGTTATATTGAAGCCAATGCGACAAAGCCTAATGGCGAGCCAATACTATTACAAGATACAATTGTGAGCGATTATTTCTATAGCAATTTGAATTCAATTAATTGGGATACAAATGGTGATGGTATTGCCGCCCAATTGTACCCAGAAAATGGTGGTGACAGTTTGATAAATGATTTCTCTCATAGTTTGATAGTAACAAGACTGCCAGCAATGGGTATCGACAGCGCAATCACCATGGCTAACCGTATTATTGAGTATGAAAAAGCTCCAGTTTTGGACAAGCGTTGGGATAAAGTGCTACTTGCAGGGAGTATTTTGACGTCTATGGATACTATCGATGGTAGACCAAGAAGCGATGTAGAGAAAAGAAGTGATATAATTATAAGTAAAATTTCTGATTCTAATTGGAATTGTGATATCAAAAAGTTTTTTGACACCTATACAGATTTTAGTGGTGGAGCAAATTATAATCTGACAGGTTCACACCTTAAGACACAATTAAATACAGGGTATAATCTAATTCACATGGACACCCATGGTGCGGAAGTACAATGGTCTCTTGAATCTGGCACATTTACACGCACACCTTCAAGACAATTAAACACAGACGCTTATAGTATTATTCTGACCACGGCCTGCTCTACCAATGCTTTTGATCGTGATTACGAATGTCTGTCCCAGGCATTCATGCAAAATAAAAACAGTGGTGTGCTTGGCTATTGGGGATCATCAAGGCAAGGATTTGTTAGTTCATCTTTTGAAACAGATACTATTTTCATCAAAAATTTGCTCCAAGATCCTTGGCATAGATTCGGATTAGCCGCTGTCGCCTCAAAGGATGCGCTTTTTGCAAAGAAGTCACATCTTCTTAACCAGTATAGCAGCACTAGATGGTTGATGTTTGCATTGAACCCTGTAAGCGACCCTGAAACGCCATTTTTCATATCGAGACCTAAACTATTTCAAAATACCAGTTTCTCTTTCCGCAATAACGTTTTGACTGTAAAGGCTGATGTTCAAGATTTTATGGTGTGTGTAATGAGTCTGGGTGATTGCGGAAATAGCTTCTATTTGGTTTCGCCTTCCCACAATGGCAGAGCATCATTCCTGGGAGTACCGGATAGTTGCAGTGTCTGCATAACCGCTGCTGGCTACGTGCCTTTCGTGAAAACGATCTACAAGAACGTATATTTGCAAAACGAGACCATTTCTAGTGATCGCATGGTTGTTGCTGAGCATACTTTCGCAGGCAGTCATGTCACAAACCAAATGGCACATGGACCACTAGTCGTTGATGATGGATTATTAGAAATCCAGAGTGCTGGCGGTGTAACGCTTGCACCGGGTTTCGAGGTCAAAAGAGGGGCATCACTAAGCATAAAAACAAGTCAATGAGCCGATTTTTTTGCATGGATTTGTTTGTAGTTACATTTATAATTCTTAAATTTGCAAAAAACATCCAATCATGAAAAGAATAGTCTTAATTATCTCGTTGTTGATGGCCTGTGCTATGCTGCACGCCGAAACTTTTGTCATCGGGGATTTGGAATACGAGATTCGCAAATCCCATGAAAATGACACGGTATTCTGCGCCTCTGTCAAGTCCTATATGGGAGACCGATCAAGTCTGACCTGTCTGACTATTCCCGATGAGGTGGAATATAACGGAAAGATCTATCCTGTCAGAGGAATCAACGAAGCGTTCAACAACTGCACATCGCTGACCGAAATCACCTTCGGCCGCAACTTAAGGTATGTGTATTGTTATGCGTTTAGGGGGTCTGCTCCAGTCAAACGTATCGTTTGGATGCCCCAAAAGTCGGTAGAACAGGTAGAAATTGCGACCGGGGCTCCAACCATTCGCAGCACAGAAAAAAACGCCACAGGCTTTTGGACTTTAGGCGACATGGATGTGTCGCAACTCGAAGAACTCGTCGTGGCTGACGGTGTGGAGGAAATCGGGCAACCTTTCATAGCCGGTGCCCCCATCACCGCACTCCACCTGCCGGCCACACTGACCAGTTGTGACCCCATGTCGTTCGAGTACTGCGGCAGGTTGTGCACTATCACCGTCGACCCAGCCAATTCCGTGCTCGACTCCCGTTATGGCTGCAACGCCGTCATCGACAGTAAAACCAACGAATTGATTATGGCCTGCCCGGCAACGCGCCTGCCTGAATCGGTGACGGGAATCGGGAAAAACGCCTATTGCACCTGCCCCGGAATCAAGAGCGTGGTCATCCCCTCGGGAGTGACCAAGATCGGCACTGGCGCATTCATCGATTGCTGGCAGCTCGAGGAAATGCATATACGCGTGGCCTATCCGAATAAAATCACTTTGGAGAGGGCAGCTTTAAACTTCAACGTAGGCAATTGCACGCTCTATGTGCCCGTGGGTGCGCGTTCGCGTTATCTGGTCTATCCGTGGAAGAACTTCAAGGCCGTGGTCGAGGAGGACTTCTACCAGGGGCCCGAAGACGTCAACGGCGACGGCCGCGTCGACATCGACGACGTCAACACCGTGGTCAACGCCGTGCTGGCCAAGTGACCTCGTTTTAGACTACAAGGCCGAAGTTTTTTAGACTAAAAGAACAAAAACTTATTAAGGCAGAAGGACATAAGTTTTTTTGGGACTTGTAGAGCCGTCATATATGGCGGCTTCGACGCTGGTCTGAATAAACAACAACCGAATGACCCGAACTCCACCATCATGGTTCGCAGCCACCACAAGCTGCCGTACATCGCTCCGCTAGTGCTACAGAACACCACGATAGGCAACTCACAGTACGTGATTGCGAGCGACGTGATTGCGAGCGACGTGATTGCCGGCAACTACGTCGACAGTGGCCGCACGGCGGGCGACGTAATCATCGCCTCTGGCGTAGACTACGAAATTGAGCATAAGGACTCGGTGACCCTCGCTCCCGGCTTCAAAGTCGAGAATGGAGCAAAATTAACCATCAAATATATGGATTTTTAAAATTTTGCTTGCTTTATCAAACAATTCACATCATCGTCGCAAACAATCGATTTTTAACTCAAATATTGATAGATTATGAAACGAAACGTAAGCTTTATGATGCTCATGCTGATGAGCGTTGTGTGCGCGTTCACCGTGTCGGCCCTTGGCATGCCGCTGGTGAACGAAGGAGTGCGCTGGGTATATGCAGAACACCATGTGAACGTTTGGATTGCAGAGGAGTACGGCTTGCCCTCAATCAATGAGGGACGTTTGTACCGCTACGAAATGCGTGGCGACACCGTGATTGATTCGAAAACCTACAAGAAATGCTACTGCATCTCGATGAGCCGCCAGCCGCTGTGGGACACGGTGGGCGTGCATTGCAGCAACGAGGTCCCTGCCGCCTGCTTGAGGCAGGACGGCTATGAGGTGTATTGCCGTTTTCCCGACAAGCCCGAATTTCTGCTCTATGATTTCGATGGCCCTGTCGTGGTGAAAGGCTACAAAGGCAGTCCGACCCCCAGCACTTATACCACCATCGACGGATACAGATGCGCTGTTTATGTCAGCGATTGGGGTAACGACCTCTACATTGAGGGCATAGGCAGTGTGAGCCGCTATACCGGTGATCTGCTCCACACCACTTTTTCTTATGCAACGGGCACCATTTATACCCAGCATGGGATGAGCCATGTGGAGAACGCCGACGGCAAAGTCATCTTCATAGGGCCTGACTACGGCCTCTACGCCGACGAGACCGACCTGCGCGGCGACGCGAACAGCGACGGCGTGGTCGACATCGACGACGTGAACCTCGCCATCAGCCAGATGATGTTTTGCATGGCACAGATAGACTACAACACCTGGGACGAAAAAACTGATGCCATCAACTTTGTGCGTGCGGCGGATCTGAACAGCGATGGGTTTGTCGACATCGAAGACATCAATCAGATCATCAACCGCATTGTGGGCAAATAGACACACGCAGATAGTGTGCTTCCTGCGCCCGCTCTCAGCAATTATAATTATTCTCTCATATCAATTATATTTTAATAACGTAATATTATGAAACTCAAATCTTTCCGCTGGCTGGCCGGTGCCATGTGCGCCGCCGCCATTTGCCTGGGCGCTCAGAGCGCGCAGGCGGCGCAAGTCGAGTACGTCGACGACTACATCTGCATCGAGGACTTCAGCATCGCC
>CAMVDK010000204.1 GCA_947166165.1 uncultured Porphyromonadaceae bacterium | reverse complement strand
GATGCGCATCCCGCTCGAGCAGCTGCGCCTGTGGGACGACGAGGCCAAAGCATTCTACACCCCCCAAGGCACCTACACGGTGATGGTGGGAGCGTCGTCGGCCGACATACGCCTGCAGCAGATGGTGCAACTGGGCAGCACGGGGCTGGTGACGGCCGTGGGCGATGTGCCGCTCGACGGCGTGAGCGTACGCCCGCTCGGCGGTGCCGTCGAAGTGGCGTCGCTCCTGCAGGCGGCCGACGCGCGCGTCTACACCACCGACGGCCGCCTCGTAGCCACGGTCGATGCCGTGCAGGGCACGCAACGCATCGAACTGGCGCAGGGGTTCTACATCGTCGAGGTGGTCCTGCCGGGGGCAAAGCGCGCCTTCAAGGTTCTGATAAAATAATCATTTAACATATTGCATCTATATGAAAAGATTCTCAATCATTACGGCATGCGTGGCAATGGCGCTGATGGCTTTCGGCGCAAGCGCCGCCGACTGGGCAATCAAGCAGGGACCCATGATGACCCCCTGGAGCGAGACGCTCACGCCCGCCAACGCGCTGCAAGACTACCCGCGCCCGCAACTGGTGCGCGACGCGTGGATGAACCTAAACGGCCTGTGGGACCTGCGCAAGGGCACCAAAGACGAGGCCTACTCGGCCACAATGACCTACGACAAGCAGATACTGGTGCCGTTCCCCATCGAGTCGGCCCTGTCGGGCGTGATGGAGAAGAGCGACGAGCAGGTGTACTGGTACCGCCGCACCTTCACGCTGCCGGCTGGCATGCGCGGCAAGAACATCCTGCTGCACTTCGGCGCTGTGGACTGGGAGACGGTGGTCTACGTCAACGGTCAGCAAGTGGGCCGCCACACCGGCGGCTACGACCCCTTCTGGTTCGACATCACCAGCGCCCTGAAGGGCAGCGGCGAGCAGGAAGTGGCCGTCTACATCTACGACAACACCGGCGTGCAAGGCCAGCCCACGGGCAAGCAGTCGAAGAATCCGTCGATCTGCTGGTACACCGCCGTGAGCGGTATCTGGCAGACGGTGTGGCTCGAGCCGGTGGACAAGGCCTACGTGCAGCAGCTCGAGCTGGAGCCGTGTGTCGACCGCAAGTGGGTGAGCCTGAAGGCTACCACCAATGTGACCGACGGCGTGACGCTCGAGGCGCAGGTGACCGATGCCGCCGGCCGCGTTGTGGCCACCGGCACCGGCACGCCGGGCACCGTGATGCGGCTGACCATCGACGGCGACCTGCACACTTGGAGCCCCGACGCCCCCTACCTCTACGACATCAGCCTGACGGTGAAAAGCGGCACTGCCGTCACCGACCGAGTGAAGAGCTACTGCGGCATGCGCAAAATCGAGGTGAAGAAAGACGCGCAGAACATTCCGCGCATCTACCTCAACGACAAGCAAATCTTCCAGATGGGCCCGCTCGACCAGGGCTGGTGGCCCGATGGCCTGTACACCCCGCCCAGCGACGAAGCGCTCTACTTCGACGTGAAGGCAATGAAAGACCTGGGCTTCAACATGATACGCAAGCACATCAAGATTGAGCCGGCGCGCTGGTACTACTGGTGCGACAAGCTGGGCATGCTCGTGTGGCAAGACCTGCCCAGCCCCAACCTGCCCCAGGGCAGCGAAGACTTTGCCAAGGCCAACTTCGAGCAAGAGGTCGACAACATCATCCCCGCCATCAAAAACGCGCCCAGCATTGTGCACTGGGTGGTGTTCAACGAGGGCTGGGGCCAGTTCGACACCGACCGCATGACGCGCCACGTCGACAGCAAGGTGAACGCCCTCACGCCGTCGCGCTACGGAAAGGCTTCGCTCATCTGCTGCGCCAGCGGCTGGACCGACAGCGAAGTGGGCAACATCATCGACACCCACAGCTATCCCAGCCCCAGCTGCCCGCAGAATGCCAACCGCGCCGCCGTCTGCGGCGAGTACGGCGGCATCACCCTCAAGGTGCCCGGGCACATCTGGCCCGGTGGCGACTTCCAGTACACCGTTGTGGAGTCGAGCCAAGATTTCACCACCTACTTCAACGGGCTGTGCGACAAAATCGAGGACCTGTATCTCGTGGGCCTGAATGCGGCCGTCTACACGCAGCTCAGCGACGTGGAAATCGAGAAGAACGGCTTCTACACCTACGACCGCCGAGTGCTCAAGGCCCACGAGCCCTACACGCTCGTGCGCAACAAGATTCTTGAGTGCCTCGACCTGCCGCAGCACACCACCATGCTCAAGCCCATACTCTCGACCGCGCTCACGCACCACTACACATGGCGCTACATCACCGGCGCCGACGTGCCGCGCCACTGGAGCGACGTGGACTTCGACGACAGTGCCTGGCCGCAGGGCAAGGCAGCCTTTGCCCGCGGACTGGGCAGCAATTGGAACGCCATCGTGGGCACCGAGTGGAACACCAACCAAATCTGCATGCGCCGCTGGTTCAAGCTGGGCGACATCACCCCCGAGAACATCGCCAAGCTGCGCTTCATGATATTCCACGACGACGATGTGGAAATCTACATCAACGGCGTGTGGGCAGCCACCGAGTCGGGCTGGACCAACAGCTACGTGCCCCTAGACATCAGCGCCGAGGCCCTGGCCAGCCTCAAGCCCGGCCAGTGGAACCTGATTGCCCTCAAGGGCAAGCAAGGCTCGGGCGGACAGGTGATGGACGTGGGTCTGACGGCCTTTACCGATGCCGACTTCGACTATGTGGAGGACTACGGCGAGCGCACCGACGCGCCCCATGCCTCCAGCGGCCAGCCGGGCACAGCCGTGCGGCCGCAATTCACCCGCGTGCTGCAGCCCGTGCCCGGCGAGGCACGCCAAAATGGCGTGAATCCCGGCCAATTCTTCCACACCAGCGACCGCAGCAATGTGGCCTGGGGCGATGCCGATGCCGACGGCAAGTGGGAACTCGTCTACAGCGGGCTCGACGAGCACCTGTCGGGAACCGCGCAGCACGCTTCGTTACTCTATAGATTGGCCGACGACAACACCTTTCGTCGCGAGACAAGCCCTTTTGCAGTAACCTTCTACGCCTGTCCCACCTGGCTGGACTATGATGCCGACGGGCTGCTCGACCTCTTTGTGCCCGGTCTGTGCCGCCCCAAGCTCGACAGCCCCGACGACGTAGTTGCGCTGCTGTACCACAACCTGGGCAACATGCAGTTTGAGCAAGTGAACGCCGGCGGAGCCATGGGGCTTGCCCCAGTGTACAACGACACCGACGGCGGCCGCGGCCGCCACTGGGTGAGCGTGGGCGACTACGACGGCGACGGGTGGACCGACATCGTGGTCACAGGCCGCGAGCCCTACACCAACGACGAGGGCTTCCTGGCCACCGACCGGCGGGTGGTGAAGCTCTACCGCAACGAGGGCGGCAAGCGATTTGTCGAACAGCTCACCCCGGTGGAGGGCAGCCAGCCCTTCGCTGCGCTGGCACGAGGCTCGGTGCACTTTGCCGACATCGACTCCGACGGGCTGCTCGACATCGTGGCCTCGGGCTACGAGGCCAACAGCGGCGCGCTCTACGTGTACTGGAACCGGGGCGACGGCACCTTTGCCGCCTCGATGCCGCTCAAGGGAGCCTACGACTCATGCTCTGTGCCCGCCGACTTCGACGGCGACGGGCTGATGGACATCCTGGTGACCGGGTTCTCGAGCTACAGGGGCGGCAGCGACAAGGCCGTCTACATCTACCAGGGCCGCGGCAACCGCACCTTCGCGCTGCTCGACGGCGACTATTGCGGCTTCGAGGGCGTCGACGGCGCCACGCCAGCCGTTGCCGACGTCAACCACGACGGCCTGCCCGACATCCTGCTCGGCGGCCACGGACAGGAGCACGAAATCACCACCTGGCTCTACCTGAACCGGGGCG
The DNA here is from genome assembly GCA_947166165.1 of uncultured Porphyromonadaceae bacterium. Taxonomy (GTDB): domain Bacteria; phylum Bacteroidota; class Bacteroidia; order Bacteroidales; family Muribaculaceae; genus Sodaliphilus. Next base: position 1,689 of record CAMVDK010000204.1, on the reverse strand, counting down.
ACATGGCCTTTGAGCAATTTGGCGCCTACTACAACGACCCCTTCGGCAAGCAGTTCGCCTTCGACCGCATCAGCCATGGAAACACACATCTGCTTGACTACGACACCGACGGATTCATCGATGCCTGGAGCATGGGCTGGGCCCAAAGCAGCGTGTGCAGCAAGGGTTGCGCCAGCGTGCTCTACCACAACGAGTCGGCTACACTGGGCATCGCGCCCAACCAAGCCCCCGAGGCTCCCCAAGGATTGCAAGCTATCTACGATGCCGACGCGCGAACCATCACCTTCAGCTGGAACCCCTCGACCGACGATGCTACACCCTCGGCCGCTCTTTGCTACAACGTCTGGGTGCGCCCCATGGGGCAAAACACCACGTTCATGACCATTCCCGCCGACCTGAACACAGGCCGGCTGCGCGTCGATGAGCTCTCGGCCGCTCTGACGGGCTGCTCGGCCACCTTCCGCCTCGGCGGACAGCCGGCACTGGCCTACCAGTGGGGCGTGCAGGCCATCGACGGCGGCAAGCAGGCCAGCAAGTTCACCACCGGGCGGGTGACCACGGGCGGGTCGGGCTTAGGCACGGTTAAAAAAAAAGAAGCCGGCGCACAGCTCACCGTTGACGACGGGTGCATCATCTACGACGTCGACAGCCCCTCGCTCGTAACCATCTACGACACCCGGGCCGTGTGCCTGCTGCGCACCACCGTAGCGCACCGCGGCACACTCGGCGAGCAGCTGCCTCACGGCATCTACCTGGCCGTGGTCACCGACAGCCACAACGTGAGCCGCACCTACCGAATAGCGAAATGAGCAACGAGCAATTCAACAGGAATGAAGCCTCAGGCAAGGCGCGACACTGGCGCGTTGCCGCGCTGCGGGCATGGCTCAGCTGCCTCTGGCTCGGTGCCGGCGGCGCCGCAACGGGCCAACAGCTGCTGCTGCCGGGCGACTACCCCGACCCGACCATCGTGCGCGACGGCGGCGACTACTACATGACCCACTCGCCCTTCTGCTACGCGCCGGGGCTGCTCATCTGGCACTCCACCGACCTGCGGCACTGGCGTCCTGTGGGCCGGGCACTGCAGCAGACCTGCGGCGACATCTGGGCTCCCGACTTGGTGAAATGCAACGGCCGATTCTACATCTACTACCCGGCTCAGGGCACCAACTATGTGCTCTATGCCGACAGCATCGGCGGCCCATGGCACGGCCCGGTCGACCTGCACTTGGGCGGCATCGACCCAGGGCATGTGCAGGGGCGCGACGGCCGGCGCTACCTCTACACCAACGACGGCTACATCACCCCGCTGGCCGACGACGGCCTGAGCACCGCGGGCGATTCACGCAAGGCATACGACGGCTGGCCCTATCCGCAGGATTGGGCCACCGAGTGCTTCTGCCTCGAGGGGCCAAAGCTCACCTACCGCGACGGCTGGTATTACCTCACCTCGGCGCAAGGCGGAACGGCAGGCCCGGCCACGAGCCACATGGCCGTGGTGGCGCGCGCGCGCGAGCCCTACGGTCCGTGGGAGAACTCGCCCTACAACCCCGTGGTGCACACCGCCAGCGACACCGACCGCTGGTGGTCGCGCGGCCACGGCACCCTCTTCGACGACGCGCAGGGGCAGTGGTGGCTGGTCTACCACGCCTACCGCAAGGGCTACCACACCCTGGGACGGCAGACGCTCAT
>CAMVDK010000203.1 GCA_947166165.1 uncultured Porphyromonadaceae bacterium | reverse complement strand
GGATAGCCCATCCAGCCGAAGATGTCGATGTTGTCCCAGCCTTCCTTGTTGTCGTTGCGCGGCGGGTAGTAGTTGATGCGCACCTTGTGGTAGTAGTCGCTGTAAAGGTCGGGCTGCTTGTCGGCCACGAGAATCGACTCGAGCGTGGAGAGCTTGCTCACCTCCTTAGTGCGGAAGTTGGCGGGCTCGTCGAGCACCAGGCCGTCGCGATTGCCCAGGATGTTGGTCGAGAACCAACCGTTCAGACCCAGCATACGGGTGCCGATGATCGGAGCGAAACCGCTCTTGACCAGCGTCTGGCCGGTCTTGAAGTCCTTGCCGGCGATGGGCATGTGGGTCTTCTCGGCGAGCTCCCACATGGCGGGGATGTCGACCGTGGTGTTGGGAGCGCCCATCACGAAGGGGGCGTCTTCCATCAGGGCAGCGTAGGCGTAGCACATCGACGGAGCAATCACGTCGGTGCGGTTGGCCTTCATAGCGGCTTCGAGGTCGGCCAGCTTGCCGTGCACGCTCATGTCGGGAGCCACATAGATTTCGGTCGAGGCAGCCCAGAGCACCACCACGCGGTCCACACCGCTCTGCTTCTTGAAGTTGCGGATGTCTTCGCGGATTTGCTCGGTCATGTCCCAGCGGTCCTTGCATTGCTTCACGTTGTCGCCGTCGAGGCGCTTGGCGTAGTTGCGGTCGAAGGCGGCCTTCATGGGCTTGATGGCCATCAGCTCGTCCTTCACGGGGTTGATGTCTTTCTCCTTGAGCACCTCGGCGTTGATGGCACTCTCATAGGCGTTGGCGGGATAGACGTCCCAAGCGGCGAACACGAGGTCATCGAGCGAGGGCATCGACACGATGTCCTTATAGGGGAGATATTTCTTGTCGGCTCCGCGACCCACACGAATCTTGTCGTATTGAGTCATCGAACCCACAGGCTTGGCCAAGCCCTTGCGAGTCATCAAAACACCGGTGATGAAGGTCGTGCTCACTGCACCCAGACCAACCACCATGATACCGAGCTTGCCGGTAGCGGGTTTCACATTCGAATTTGCCATAGTAATAAGAAGTTTACTTTTTATTATGTATAGTTGATTTTTTCGCTGAAAGGAAATTCGGGGTCAAAAGTACAGCCTTTTTTTGAATTTCAAATTTAAAATGTGTGTATCGACAGTTAATTATCCCTTTAATTTCGAGTCGACCTTTAATCGATGTTAAATCAGCTATATAATGGTGTTCAAAGTGTTTTGGTTTGTTAATGAGGCTAAAGCCCTTTCCCTTCGAAAAACTCCGCTTTTTTTCTCGTTGGTTCCTGGTTGTCTCCCACTCGTTTTGATTGGATTGGGTGGTCACTCCGCCTTTATTTGAGGTGAGGTGGGCAAAGAAAGGTGCCTGACGCCGGTTGTGGTGCTTCTACTGCTTGATGCAGAGGGCTGCGAGCACTTGGCCGATGCTGGTGATGGTGTGGGGGTGCGTTTGCGCGTCTTCGTCGTCGGTCCAGCCTTTGCCTTTGAGCCAGAGCACTTGGCATCCCAGGCGCTCGGCCGGCTCGATGTCCTTGCGCAGGCTGTCGCCCACCACGAGCACCTGTTCGGCGGGCAGCTCGAGCGCGTCGACCCCCAGGCGGAAGAGCGTGGGGTTGGGCTTTCGCACGCCCACCACAGCGCTCTCAATCACCCCCTTGAACAGGTGGCGGATGCCCATGTCGTGGAGCACACTGCCCACGTTGCCGTAGAAGTTGCTCACGAGCATCATGGGCAACCGCTCGGCGAGGGTCTCCAGCACGGGGCGGGCCTCGTCGATGCACTGGCGAGCGGCTTGGTAGCAGTATTGTGCGATGCGCTCGGCGGTGGCTGCATCGAGCACCGTGGCGGTGGCCGGCACCGATTGATGGAGCGCCTCGGCCTCGATGGCCACCTTTTTGCGCATCAGGTCGAGGAAGTTGTCGCCCGGCAGGATGTGGCGCACACGCGCCAGCTCGCGCTCGGCGTGGACGTAGGCCTCGCGGAACTGCGCTTTGGTGATGAAGCCGTCGAGGCCACTGTGGCAGTAGCCCTGCCAGATCACCTCGCTCCAGTGCACGCCCCGGCTGTCGAGCGTGCCGCCATAGTCAAAGATGATGCCTTTAATATTTTCCATCTTTCAGTTCTTGCGTAAAGCGCCGGCAGAAGCGCTCGTGGCACACAATCATGTAGACCATCATGGCGTTGAGCACCACCAGCTCGAAGGCGAAGTAGAGCCAGGGCACCTGGATGATGACCGAGATGAACATGGCTATGATGCGGGTGTTGAACGAGAGCATGTTGGTGTACTTCATCATGGGCAGGCTGGCCTGGCGGAAAGCGTCGCGGAAGGCTTGCGGCGCGGTCTGCTCACCGTAGCGCTCGTGCAGCTGTCGCCGCAGTGCCTGCATGGCCGGGGTGACGGCCTCTTGTTGGGCAGTGTAGTTGCGGTAGACGAGCATGGTGAGTTTCTTGAAGAAATTCCCCTTCCAGGCCACTTGCCGGTAGTTCTCGTCGAGCTGGACGGTGCTGTCGAGCTCGCTGCCCTCCTCGCCCTTGAGGAAGAAGAGGTGGAACTGCCGGTAGTAGTCGGCGCTGGCGGCCTGCTTGGCGTGGCACAAGCCGGCGGCGATGGCCATCGTCCATATCACCCAGGGGTGTCGGGCGAAGAAATCGGGCGAGAGCGCGTCGCCGAAGTGCAGCTCGCGGAACACGAGCGCGAAGTAGATGGCAAAGAACCACAGGTCGCCGCTCACGCCATCGAGGATGCGCCCCAGGCGTGAGTACTGCTTGGTGAGCCGCGCCAGCTGTCCGTCGGCGCTGTCGTAGGTGTTGGCCCAGATGATGAGGAAGATGCCCACATAGTTCAGCCACAGCAGTGGCGGTGCGCCCCAGTAGAGCAGCACTCCGCCGGCCACGCCGAGCACGATGCTGGCGATGGTCACCCAGTTGGGTGTCACCCCGAGGCGCGCAAACAGTTTGGCCCAGGCGAAGCCCAGCGGGCGATAGAACCACAGGTCGATGTGCTCCTCGGTGTCCATCGACTTGAGCGAGGCGCGGTATTCTTCTCGGAGTGTCATTGTTTGCCGTTGTTTAAGTGGTCTTTGATGATGCGCAGCACGGCCTTGGCGATGTGGGGCGCTGCCTGGGTGCGGCAGGGCGCAAAGCTGGGCCAGTCGTTGAAGTCGATGATTTGCAGCGACCCGTCTTCGGCCACGATGCAGTCGCCGCCGTAGATGTCGATGTTCACCTCGTCGGCGGCGCGGTTGCACACGTCTTTGAGATACTGCTCGTCGAAGGCGAATCCCTGCGACTCGCCGTTCACCTTCTCCCAGCCATACTTGCTGTGGCCCTGGTCAAAGGGGTAGAACCAGAAGAAGAACTGCGAACCGCGAATGCCGTAGAACTTGACCAGGTCGCCCACCAGGTGCACGTTGATCACCGCGCGCTTGATGCCGCGGTAGAAATACTCCTGCAGCACCTCCTGTGCCTCGTCGGCGTGGCGCACGTAGCTCACGTCCTCCTTGTGCATGGCGTGGAAGTCGCCGCGCTTGATCCAGCAGCTCTGGAAGCCGGCTTGCTCGATGAGCGGCTTGATGTTCTCGTTGGTGTTCACAATCAAGCTCTCGGGGTAGGGGATTCCGGCGGCGAGCAGGATGCGGGTCATGCGCTCGCGCGTGCAGTTCTCGATGCCGTAGCCCGAGTTGACCACCAGGCGGCCTTCGTCCTCGAGGCGTTGCAGCTGCGCAATCGACTCCCGCTCGCGGCACATGTTCAGGATGATGGGCTCTTGCACGCCATCGCGGTTGAACTGCTCCTCGGAGTAGGTGTTCACCAGGCACCCGCGCTTGCGCAGCTCGTCGGCCGTGGCGTTGAAGATGGCGGTGTCGTTGCCGATGTGGTTGGGCGAGTAGGCGCCGGCGCGCAGTATGCCGGCAATGGTGATTTCGGCCATAATGGATTGATGGATTGAGTCGGTTTTTACTGTTATCTCTCGTTGATGAATCGCTCGGCGGTGGCGATGTCGGCGGCGTGGTCGACATCCACGATTTTGTCGATGCTGTAGGCCTGCAGGTTGAAGCCGGCCTCGACGAGCGCGCGCTGGAAGTTACGCATGCGGGCGACGCCCTGGTCGATGCAGCGGTCGAGCACGCCGAAGGCACGGTGGGTCATGGCGTAGATGCCGCCCGACACGTAGCGCGCCCCGTCGAAGGACTGGTCGCGGAAGGCGGTGATGCGCATCGAGGGGTCGACCTCGACGTAGAGCGGCTTCTCGTCGTCGATGAACGGTGTCACGGCCCACATGCCGTCGTGCGTGGTGTCGGCCTCGAAGGCCTCGATGTAGCGCGCGAAGTCGGACTCGCGGAAGATGGTGTCGACCGTTGTCAGGCAGAACTTGCCTTCGGGCAGCACGCGGCTCAGTTCGTGGAAGCTGTGCATCGAGCTGGGGGTGGTTTTCACCACCACGCGCAGCGGCACGGGCAACTCGAGCGTCGACAGATACTGGCGCACCTCGGTCATGAACTCGTTCACGATGATGCTCACACTCTCGGCGTGGCAGCGCGTCATGATGTCGATGAGCCGTTTCACCATGGGCGTGCCGCCCAGCTCGACCAGCGGTTTGGGCTTCAGCACTCCCTCTTGGGCCAGCCGCGACCCTTGGCCGGCGGCAATGATTGCGTAGTGCATATTCAGAGCTAAATTGCTAAAGGTGGGGGGGATGGTCAATCTTCCTTGGTCAGGTCAAGCACCACGTTGTCGCGGCCACGGGCTTCGTAGAGCTTGCCCAGCGGGTTGGCCGTGGCCTCGTCGTATTCGCTGCGGTTGCGGCAGATGTCGATGGCCGTGAAGATGGCCTGACGCATCGAGGCGGGGTCGGCCTGTCCGGTGCCGGCGATGTCGTAGCCGGTGCCGTGGTCGGGGCTGGTGCGCACCAGGGGCAGACCGGCGGTGAAGTTCACCCCGCGGCCGCGGGCCACGGCCTTGAAGGGCGCCAGGCCCTGGTCGTGATACATGGCCAGCACGCCGTCGAAGCGGCGCCACTGCTCGTGGCCGAAAAAGCCGTCGGCGGCATAGGGACCGAAGGCGAGCACGTGCTCGTCGTAGGCCCGGTTAATGGCGGGGGTGATGATGTCATTCTCCTCGTTGCCGAGCAGTCCGTTCTCGCCGGAGTGGGGGTTGAGTCCGAGCACGGCGATGCGCGGGCGCTCGATGCCGAAGTCGCGCCGCAGCGAGGCGTCGAACGTGTGCAGCCGCTCCACGATGCCCTCGAGCGTGATGGCCCCGGGCACCTGCGACAGCGGCTTGTGGATGGTGACCAGCGCCACGCGAAGCAAGCCGCAGCACATCACCATCATGGCCTTGGCGCCGTCGCCGGCGCTGGCTTCCAGATACTCGGTGTGGCCCGGGAACTGGAACTGCTCGCTTTGCATGTTCTCCTTGTTGATGGGGGCGGTGACCAGCACGTCGATCAGGCCCGCTTTGAGGTCGGCCACGGCGGCCTCGAGGGCGTTGAAGGCTGCCAGCCCCGCCTGCTTGCTGGCTTGGCCGAACTCCACCTTCACCTCGTCGGTTTCGGTATCAATCAGGTTGATGACTCC
>CAMVDK010000202.1 GCA_947166165.1 uncultured Porphyromonadaceae bacterium | reverse complement strand
TAGGTGAAGATGAAGTCGGGCGTGGTGAAGGTCTCGCCGGCCTTGAGCGTGCGCTGCGAGAAGTAGGGGTTGATGCCCGAGAGCACGCGCAGCCGGCTGTTGTGGTCGACCTCGAAGGTGAAGCGGTAGTTGCCGGTCCAGGCCAGCGTGCCCACCAGCACGTGGCCCTGCACCTCGGTCGAGGGCCGGTCGAGGGCTAGCTGGAAGAACGAGGGCATGAACATGCTGGCGCGGCTGCCCAGCTTGGTGTCGAGCACCTTTTTGCCGAACTGCAGCTCGGTCTGGCTCATGTTCACCTCGCTGGCCCAGTCGCCCGAATACTCGGTGAGGTAGTAATGGCTGCTCTCGAGCCAGAGCAGGCTCGAGGCGTAGCTCGCAAGCGCGAGGGCCTTCTTCTCGCCGTTTTCAATCTCGGTGTGGGTGACCACGACGTCGTGGGCGGCGTAGGCGTCGAAGACCAGGCGCACCGTGGTGGCATACTGGTCGTCGGCCAGCGTGAACACCGTGCGCTGCGAGCCGTCGGCGTTGGCGCTCACCTGGTGCGACACATACTTGAGCTCGGTCGACGGGTTGCCGTCGGCGTGGCTCAGGTGGAGCGCCGGCTCGAAGTAGTCTTCCATGCCATGGGTCAGGTAGGCCTCGATGCCGCCAGGCAGGTGCTCGTAGTCGGCCGCATGGCTCAACCGCGGGCCCAGGTACTGCTGATAGAGGCGGCCATTGTCGCCCACACCGAACACGAGCGACACGTGCTGCGTCTCGACGGCGACCACCTGGCGCTGCCGTGCTGCCGCGCCCATGGGGCACGCCAGCGCCAGCGCCAGGATGACTGACAGGGTAGCTTTCATTGCTTTTTCCATAGTTTGTTCATGTCCTCGAGCGTCTTGCCCTTGGTTTCGGGCACCAGCCGCCACACGAAGACGGCTGCCACCACACACAGCGTGCCATACAAGCCATAGACGAACATGTGGCCGAATTTCTCGCCCATGTCGCCCATCGACATGTTGTACATCGGCAGGAACGACGACGACACGATGAAGTTGAAAATCCACTGGAACGCCACGGCGATGGCCACGGCGGCGCCACGGATGGTGTTCGGGAAAATTTCGCTGATGAGCACCCAGCAGATGGGACCCCACGAGAACATGAACGAGGCGCTGTAGACCATGATGCTCGCCACGGCCATGACCGGTGGCAGGCCGTCGGCCAGGTTGAACACCGCCACGCCGAAGGCTCCCAGCGCCATGCCCAGCGAGCCGGCGATGAGCAGCGGCTTGCGGCCCCAGCGCTCGACGGTGAACACGGCAAGCAGTGTGAACACGATGTTGATCACGCCCATGATCACGGTCTGCTTCATCGGGTCGCCCATGTTGATGGAGTCGAAGATGCGCGGGGCAAAGTAGAGCACGGCATTGATGCCTACCACCTGCTGGAACACGCTGAGCATGCAGCCCACAAAGATGACCATCACACCATAGGCAAACAGGCGCTCGGTGCGCTGGGTGACGGTCGACTTGATTTCGCCCAGAATGGCCCTGGCGCGCGCCATGCCGTTGATGCGGCCCAGCACTTGCAGCGCCTTGTCGTCGTTGCCCGTGAGCACCAGGTAGCGGGGTGTCTCGGGTACAAAGCACACCAGCAGGGTGAACAAGCCGGCCGGGACGGCCTCGCTGACAAACATGTAGCGCCAGCCGGTGGTGATGGTCCACGGGTCGCTCTCGACTCCCACACTGTAGATGCTGCTCGAGATGCGCTCAATCACGGGGTTGGTATGCTCGCCCAGAATCATGAAGTTGACAAAGTAGACCACCAGCTGGCCGAAGATGATGGCAAACTGGTTCCACGACACCAACTTGCCGCGGATGTTGCTCGGGGCCACCTCGGCGATGTACATCGGGCAGATGGCCGAAGCCAAGCCCACGCCTATGCCCCCCAAGATGCGATACAGGTTGAAGGCCGCCAGCAGCTCGAGCGTGGGCTTGCCCTGCTCAAAGAACAGGAACTCGGGAAAGTAGGAACCCAGTGCCGACAGGAAGAAGAACACCCCCGCCACCACCAGCGAGCGCTTGCGCCCCAGGCGCGAGGCAAAGATGCCCGACAGCGCACTGCCGACGATGCAGCCAATCAGCGCGCTGGCCGACGTGAATCCGTGTGCAATGTCGGTGTACTGGAAGTCGGTGGCGCCGATAAAGAACGCCTGCAGGCCTTTCTCGGCTCCCGATATCACGGCGGTGTCGTAGCCGAACAGCAGGCCACCCAGCACGGCAATCAACACGATGAAGAACAGGTAGACTTTGCTGCCTTGCGTTTCGTTGCTCATTGACCTATCCAATTAAATGTACATGTTGAGAATCGACTCATAGAGCTCTTGCTTGCCGCTGGTGACGCGTGGCTCGCCCACCTGCTTGCCATAGGCGTAGGCCTGCTCCAGGGTGAGTTTGCCGTCTTCGAAGTCCTTGCCGATGCCGCTGTCGAACGACGCATAGCGCTGGCGGAACATCTCGCAGTAGGGCGACTGCTCGATGATGGCCGCGGCGCTCTCGAGGGCCTGAGCCATGACATCGATGGCAGAGATGTGGGCGATGAAGATGTCTTCGAGGTCGGTGGAGTTGCGGCGCACCTTGGCATCGAAGTTGGTGCCGCCGTCGGTGAAGCCTCCGCCGCGTATGATCTGCAGCATGGCCATGGTCAGGTGCCGCACGTTGATGGGGAACTGGTCGGTATCCCAGCCGTTCTGGTAGTCGCCGCGGTTGGCGTCGATTGAGCCGAGCATGCCGGCATCGACGGCAACTGCCAGCTCGTGCTCGAAGGTGTGGCCGGCCAGCGTGGCGTGGTTCACCTCGATGTTGAGCTTGAAGTCCTTGTCAAGGCCGTGCGCCCGCAGGAAACCGATCACCGTCTCGGAGTCGACGTCATACTGGTGCTTGGTTGGCTCCATGGGTTTTGGCTCGATGAGGAAGGTGCCTTTGAAGCCGCGAGCCCGGGCATAGTCGCGCGCCATGGTGAGCATGCGGGCCAGGTGCTCCTTCTCGCGGCGCTGGTCGGTGTTGAGCAGGCTCATGTAGCCCTCGCGGCCGCCCCAGAACACGTAGCTCGTGCCGCCCAGCTCGATGGTGGCGTCGATGGCGTTCTTGATTTGCACAATGGCACGCGCCACCACGTCGAAGTCGGGGTTGGTGGCGGCACCGTTCATGTATCGCTTGTGGCCGAACACGTTGGCCGTGCCCCACAGGCACTTGATGCCCGTTTGAGCCTGCTTGGCCTTGATGTAGGCCACGATTTCCTTCAGGTTGGCCTCATATTGCTCCACGGTCGAGGCTTCGGACACGAGGTCGACGTCGTGGAAGCAGAAGTACTCGATGCCCATCTTGGTCATGAACTCGAAGCCGGCATCGACGCGGTCGCGGGCTGCCTGCATGGGGTCGGCGGCGGTGTTCCAGGGAAACAACTTGGTGTCGCCGCCAAACTGGTCGGTGCCCTGTGCGCAGAGCGTGTGCCACCAGGCCATGGCAAACTTGAACCAGTCTTTCATCTTCTTGCCCATCACCACCTTCTCGGCATCGTAGTGGCGGTAGGCCAGCGGGTTGCGGCTCTGTGGGCCTTCATACTTGATTTGTCCAATCTCGGGGAAGAATTCTTTTTTCGTTTCCATATGTGTTCAATTATTGTTTTTGAGTGTTAAGAGAGTGTCCAATCGGTTTTTCCACAGCTGGTAGGCCTGGGCGTAGGCTTGCCGGCGGGCGGCATCGGGCTCCACGACCTCGATGCGCTCGAGCGCCGCAAAGGCCTCGCCGGGCGTGCTGTAGATGCCCGCGCCGATGCCTGCGGCACGGGCGGCCCCCACCGAGCCGTCGGTGTCGTAGAGCTCGATGGGCGCACCGCTGACGCTGGCCAGCGCCGTGCGCAGCAGCGGGCTGAGGAACATGTTGGCGTGTCCGGCGCGGATGCGCGTCACCGCCAGGCCCATGCGCTGCATGATTTCGATGCCATACATGAAGGCGAACACGATGCCCTCTTGCGCGGCGCGCGCCACGTGGGCCTTGCTGTGGTGGTTGAAGTCGAGCCCCACGATGCTGCATCCTGGCGAGCGGTTCTCGAGCATGCGCTCGGCGCCGTTGCCAAAGGGGATGATGCTCAGCCCGTCGCTGCCCACAGGGGCCTGGGCAGCCAGCTCGTTGAGTTGCGGGTAGGTCATGCCCGGCTCGGCCACATTGTGCTTGACCCAGGAGTTGAGGATGCCAGTGCCGTTGATGCACAGCAGCACGCCCAGCCGCGGATTGGCGGTCGTGTGGTTGACGTGGGCAAAGGGGTTGACGCGCGACAGCGGGTCGTGGCTCACCTTGCCCAGCACACCGTAGACCACGCCCGAGGTGCCCGCCGTCGAGGCGATTTCGCCCGGCTCGAGCACGCCCAGCGAGAGGGCGTTGTTGGGCTGGTCGCCGGCACGGTAGGTGATGGGCGTTCCGGCAGCCAGCCCCAGCTGGGCGGCGGCCTGGGCGGTCACCTCGCCCTGCACGGCAAAGGTGGGCTTCAGCTCGCCGAGCACGCTGCGGTCGAAGCCGTAGTGGTCGAGCAGTGGCTGCGACACGTCGCCGCGCTCGAAGTCCCAGAAGATGCCCTCCGACAGGCCCGAGGCGGTGGTGACCACCCGGCCACTGAGCCGCATGGCGATATACTCGCCCGGGAGCATGATTTTGTCGATGCGCGCGTAGATGTCCGGCTCGTTGTGCTTGACCCATGCCAGCTTGGCGGCGGTGAAGTTGCCCGGCGAATTGAGCAGATGGCTCAAGCAGTAGTCGCGGCCCAGGGCGTCGAACGCCTCGTCGCCGTAGGGCACGGCGCGCGAGTCGCACCAGATGATGGCCGGCCGCAGCACGCGCTGCCGCTCGTCGACGCACACCAGGCCATGCATCTGATAGGAGATGCCGATGGCCGCAATCTCGCGGCTGTCGATGCCGCTCTGCTGCAGCAACTGCTGTGTCACTTGCCGGGTGTAGGTCCACCAGTCGTCGGGGTTCTGCTCGGCCCAACCATGGCGCGGCGCACTCATCGGGGCCTCGTGGGGCGGATAGAACGCCTGTGCCACACAGGCACCGCTGCCGGCATCGACCAGGCTGCCCTTCACCGACGAACTGCCAATATCGTAACCTAATAAATACATATTTTATATAAGATTCATGTTGCACAGAAGGGGGGCGGCGGTGCTGTGTCAAGGGCACCGCGCCGCAATGTGCTTGTTTTGGTAATCAAATCGATTGAAATGCGAGGTTCCCCGGCCTGCCGCAAGCAGGGCCACACGCAGGGCCAGGAATCCGCCGTAGCGGTTGTGGTGCAGCCCGGCCACGTCGAGGTCGCCCACGAGCTGGTGCCACGTCTGCCGGCCGTCGAGGCTCACGGCCAGCTCGGCCCGGCCGCAGCGGTTGGCGATGCGCAGTGCGCACTTCGCTCCGGGCGGCAGGGGCGTGGCGGCCAGCCGCTCGCCGGCCAGCACAGCGGCGGCGGTGCCGTTTTCGACCACGATTCCGGCATACGCTTTCTCGTTGTAGAAGAGCAGCAGTCCGCCGGTGGCGTGCTCGCCGGGCGTGAGGTCGACGGTGGCGGCGTAGC
>CAMVDK010000201.1 GCA_947166165.1 uncultured Porphyromonadaceae bacterium | reverse complement strand
GTGTATAATTGTCCTCGGCGATATTGGGTCCGGCGGTGTTGAAGAAGCGTTCCATATTGCAGGTGGTTGATAATTGCGCTGCAAATATAACAATAAATTTCCACACCGCCAAAACGGAAACAGTGACACTGTTCCTTGTGGGTGATGGGTGTTGAATGGAAAAAACTTGGTGATATCAGTCAGAAGTACAGTCGCCGCACTGCCGGTTTAGCGCAGCTTGTTGCGCAGGTAGTGTCCGCGTGCGCTGGCAAAGTAGTAGGCCACGCCGATGGCGTTGACGGCCACGCCGGTCCAGAAGGCGGCCTCGTAGCCCACATGCTCGGCCACCACGCCGCCAATCACCACACCGATGCCGATGCCCACGTCCCAGGCCACGAGCAGCGTGCTGTTGGCCGTGCCCCGCTGCGCGTGGGTGGCCAGGTTGATGAACATGTTCTGGTAGGCCGGCCAGATGTGTCCGTTGCCCAGTCCGATGAGCACCGCGGCGCCATAGTAGCCCCACAGGTTGGGCATGGCCACAAAGATGGTGTAGCCCACCAGCGAGATGAGCATGCCCATCGACGCGTTCTGTGTCAGCCGCCCCTTGCGCAGGGCGCTGGCCCCTTGCAGCCGCGAGAGCATGAGCCCCACGGCCAGAATCAGGAAGAAGGTGCCCGTACCGCTGGTCACGCCCATGCGCTCCTTGCCGTAGATGGCCAGGTAGGTGCTCAGCACGCCGTAGGCATAGCCCAGTGCCACCATGGTCAGGAAGAGTTTCCAGCCTATGGTGAGGAAGAACCGGTCGAGCGACATCGCCTGCTTGGGCTTCACCTGTTCGCGTGGCTTGAGCTTCACGCTCGCATCCACGGCCAGACCGATGCCCGCCGTGATGAGCGACATCCAGAACAGCACGTCGAAATCATGCACATAGTTGTAGACGTATACCGCCACCGTGGGTCCGATGGCCATGGCCAGGTTGTTGCTCAGCCCGTAGTAGCCTATGCCCTCGCTGCGCCGGCTGCTGGGCAGCACGTCGATGGCCACCGTGCTGTTGGCCACCGTGAGGCCGCCGAAGGGCACACCGTGCAGCGTGCGCACAATGGTGAACAGCAGCAGCGTGCCGGCCACCAGATAGCCCGCAAAGAAGATGAAGAACAGGAAGAAGGTCACCATGAGCACCTGCTTGCGCGGGAAACTGTCCACCACATATCCGCTAAAGGGGCGCGTGAGCAGTGCCGAGAGGATGTGGCCGCTCAGCGCGGCGCCAATCACGTCCTTGGTCGAGTGGAAGGTCTCGCTCAGGTAGAGGGGCAGCAGCGGCATGAGCAGGTAGAAGGCAAAGAAAAGCAGGAAGTTGGCCGCAGCCACCTTCACAAAGTTAGCGTTCCACAATCGTTCTTTCTCCATGCGTGTTTCGTTTTCGGCCTGCAAAGTTACGAAATTAATCGGGGCCGTGGCGTGTTTTTGGTGGATATTTCGTGGGCCGGCACGCTATATGCGCGCTATCCGTGTGAAACGATTAAGCCGTGGAGCGTGGGCCGCCACTGCACGATTGAAGGTGCTTATGGATTCACCTTGGATTCACTTTGCTGCTTTTTCTCAACTTTTTCGTCTCGGGATTTGCTCGTTTGAAATTTTTTTGCTATTTTTGGCGCCAAATTGTTGCTTTGAATTAAAAAACCAACTCCTATAGACTGAAATTCATGATGACGAAGAAACTCAATCTGCTCGTGACCGCGCTGTTGGCCGGCTTGACGTTAAGCATTCAGGCGCAGGACGACGCGTTGCCGTCGTTCAATGCGGGAAAGTTCAAGTATGAAATCGTCGATGCCGACAACCACTGGGTGCAGATCGCGCCCAAGTCTAACGGGGCCGGTGGCTACGGCACGCTCACCACCAACGACTTTGTGAGCACAGTGACCTACAACGGAGAGACCTACCAGGTGAAAGGCATCGGACCCAATGCCTTCTATGGCTGCGCGCTGAGCACCGGGCGTCTCGTCCTCCCCGAGGGCATGATTTATATCGACGACAATGCCTTCGAGGGTGCCGAGGTGGGCACGCTGCGCCTGCCCTCCACCATGCAGTACATTTCCGACTATGCCTTTTGTAGCAACAAGTTCCAAGCGTTTGGCGTGGTGTCGAGCAACCCGTGGTTCACGATTCAAAACAGCGATCAGGAGGGGGTCAATGTCTCCGTGCTCACCAACAAGTCGCAGACCACCCTGCTGGCCTACCCAGGCGAGAAGGCGCGCGAGTTCGGCTCCGACGGCACCGCCACCTACGTCACCTCGTTCACAGTCCCTGAGCAAATCACCGAGATTGGCGACATGGCCTTTGCCGGCAACAGCCATCTGACGCGCGTCACCTTCCACAACGGCATCACGCGTCTGGGCATGGGAGCATTCTCCCATTCGGCCATCACCGGCGTCAACATCACCAACCCCGACTGCGAGCTGGGCAACGCCTGCTTTGAGCAGTGCACGAGCCTGACCAGCGTGCGCCTGCCGCAGGGCATGAAGCGTCTGGGTCGCCACGTGTTCTTCTATTGCTCCAGCCTGAGCAGCATCACCCTGCCCGAGGGCATGGAAGAGATAGGCATGATGAGCCTGGGCAGCTGCGCCCTCACCACGGTGAACCTGCCCAGCACCCTGGTCAAGCTCGACACCTGCGCCCTGCAGGACAACCCGTTCACCAGCATCAACCTCAAGAATGTGCGCTGGGTGGGCTACCAGTGCTTCAGCATGTGCAACAACCTCAACTCCCTCACCAGCAACGGGCTGGTGGAGCGCTTCGACGGCCTGGCCTTCGCGCGCTGCAACGGCCTCACCAACCCCGCCATTCTGCCCGAGGGCGTGAAGACGATGGAGATGAACGTCTTTTTCCGTTCGCCCAACTTCGAGTCGCTCACCATTCCCAGCACCGTGGAGTGCATGGAAGGCAACCCGGCCTATCTGGCCAACAAGTGCAAGGTGTACCGCGTGGCCGAGGGCAACACCCATTTTGTGGTGCTCGACAGCTGCATCTATGCCACCAACGGCTACACCACCCTGCCCGAGGGCACGGCGTGGCCCGCACTCACCGAGGCCGGTACCGCCCCCACCGCGCTGGTGGGCGTGCCCACCGCGCGCGACAACAAGGTGCTCATCGTTCCCGAGGGGGTGACCACCATCTGCACCCAGGCCGCCCGCGCCGTGCCGCTCACCGAGCTGCGTCTGCCCAGCACCCTGACCGAACTGCGCAAGATGTGCTTCACCGGCATCAGCACCATCACCGCAGTCACCTGTCTGGCAACCGTTCCGCCCGTCGTGGGCGAGAGCGCCATCGCGGGCGACACCTATGCCAACGCCGTGCTGCGCGTGCCACAGGCGTCGCTTGAGGCTTATAAAACTGCCGAGGGCTGGCGCAACTTCCAGCACATCGAGGGCATCGACGACGGCGACCCCTCGCTGCCGGGCGACCTCAACGGCGATGGAAGCGTCGATGTAGAGGATGTCAACCTGCTCATCAACATGGTGCTCGGCGCCGTGCCACAGACCGACGCCGCCGACCTCAACGGCGACGGCACCGCCGACGTTGTCGACGTGAACGCGCTCATCAACCTCGTGCTCAACTGACTTTCAAGAAACCAACAAATAACCTATAATTATTCACTAAATTTCATTCATTATGAAAAAGAAATTTACTTTACTCGCAGCGGCGCTGGCAGCCTCTATGGCTTTCAGCGTCAGTGCCGATCCGGTCAAGGTCGGCAACCTGTGGTATGAGATTCTCGATGCGGATGCCAAGACCGCCGAGATTGTCGCACCACCCGATGGCACGCATTATTCTGGCGTGCAGAATGGATGGTTTGCCAAATCGGTGACCATCGACGGCGAAACCTACGCAGTCGAGACCGTGGGCGAAGGTGCCTTCGAGGGTGCTTCGTTCAGCCCTTACGCCAACAGCTCGGGAGTGGCTACTTTCTACATGATTGCCGTACCGATGAAGGTGATCAAAAAGGATGCTTTCAAGGATATCACTACTCGCTCAGATGGCAACGTGGGCATTCGTTTCACAACCAATGTGTGTACAGGAAACGTCTCAGGTTCTTCGATACTGACTGATATTGAACCTGGAGCCTTCCGTGGTGCCCACATCCGTGGTTTTGTGGCTACGGGTGGCAGTGGTGGTTACAGTCACACCACTGCTTTTTCGAATGGTGCCACTGGAATGTATAATACCAACACTAACACGATTATCAGTGCGCCAGCCGATATGCGCGCCGATGCCAGCATGGGCAGCAGCGGAGCTTACGGCGGCTATGCCACAACTGCGACATTCAATAGCGCAGCTTTGGAAGTGGCCGACTACGCCTTCTGGGGCAACACCCACCTGAAGACCATCAACATGAACGAAGGCTTGACCACTATCGGTCGGCAAGCGTTCTACGGCATGACTGCCCTGCAGACCGTCAACATCCCCAGCACGGTGACCACCCTGGCCACCGATGCCTTCGAGGGCTGCACGGCTATCAGCAACCTCACCTGTAGCACTGCCACCCCACCGGCTGGCGTGGTGTTTGACGACGCTGTCTACGAGCGCATCCGCGAGAGCGGAAACATCCACGTGCCCGAAGGCAGCCTTGCTGCTTATCAGGCCGACCCGAACTGGGGCAAGTTCTGGACCGCTCCTGCGGCAGCACCGAAGATGTACATCGCCGGCTCGTTCACCAACTGGGCCGACGGAAAACTCGAGATGACTGAGGACAACGGCATCTACACCATCACCGTCCAGGGTGTTGAGCAGTGGGCCGAGTTCAAGTTCATCGAAGAGAACGGCGAGACCACCACTTGGTATGGCGGCGACACACAGGGTGGAGGCGACAAGTACGGTGTGCATCCCGACTGGTGCACAGGCATCGCCCTAGCCGCCGGCGACGCAGGCAGCAACTTCCAGGTGACCAGCGGACATGGCGACCTCACCTTCACCATCGACGCCGACAAGAACCTCACCATCACTGGCTGGGCCGCTCCCGCCAACGAACTCTATCTGGCCGGCAGCATGACCAACTGGGCCGACAACAAGGAGCCCTTGGCGTTTGACGAGCAGACCGGCATGTTCACCATCACCAGGGCGATGGAAGCCGGCGCCGAGTTCAAGTTCATCGAAGAGAACGGCGAGACCACCACGTGGTATGGCGGCAACACCCAGGGCGGAGGCGACAAATATGGTGTGCATCCCGACTGGTGCACAGGCATCGCCCTGACCGCCGGCGACGCAGGCAGCAACTTCCAGGTGACCAACGGCCATGGCGACCTCACCTTCACCATCGATGCCGACAAGAAGCTCACCATCACCGGCTGGGCCGCTCCTGCCAACGAACTCTATCTGGCCGGCAGCATGACCAACTGGGCCGACAACAAGGAGGCCTTGACGCTTGACGAGCAGACCGGCAAGTTCACCATCACCAAGGCGATGGAAGCCGGCGCCGAGTTTAAGTTCATCGACCAGGACGGCGTCTGGATTGGCGGCGATGCCGACGGCAACTTCATCGTCCAGCGCGAGCAGGTGGTGAACGGCACCGAGTTGAGTCTGCTGCTCAACGGCGGCAACAACTTCCAGATTCCTGTGGCTGGCGAGTGGACGCTCACCGTCGACAAGGCCACCATGAAGCTAGTCATCTCTGGCAACTGGCCTGCTCCCAAGTA
>CAMVDK010000200.1 GCA_947166165.1 uncultured Porphyromonadaceae bacterium | reverse complement strand
ATAACACGCCATCTTGCCTTTTATGTCAGCCATC
The DNA here is from genome assembly GCA_947166165.1 of uncultured Porphyromonadaceae bacterium. Taxonomy (GTDB): domain Bacteria; phylum Bacteroidota; class Bacteroidia; order Bacteroidales; family Muribaculaceae; genus Sodaliphilus. The sequence continues at coordinate 5,642 of CAMVDK010000200.1, read as the reverse complement.
ACTCCAAATTTCGGAAGAGGCATAAATTCCACCGAACGGAGTGATTTTCTCATTTTTTATTTGTACTTTTGCTTTATCTTAGGTCTGTTAGGGTTTTGCTTTGTTTTTGCGCCACTAAATTAGGTGAAATCCCTAGTATGGTCAAATCCTGGGGAACTTTTTATTCCTCAGGACGTTATAAATTTTATTAATCTAAAGTGGTGCGGATTTAAGGATAATTGTTAAATCTCGGCTTTTGTTTGGCAAATTGATAGGAAAGTTGTAATTTTGCACATTGTGCCAATATGGCCGCTTGCGAAAAAATGGTTTCGCCGTTTCCGCATTCAGCGGGCCAGGAAGGTGCAACCGAACCGAAGATTACTACTGCGCATGAAAGTCAAGATACATCACGAGGGCAAGAACATCATAGCCGTTGTCTTGTTCATATTGCTGGCGGTGAACCTTGCCGCCTACTACTTCATCGAGTATAAGCCGATTCCGATAGCGATGATAGTGCTGTCGGTGGTGCTGTTTGCGCTGGTGCTCAACTTTTTCCGCCTGCCTCGCCGCCACTTCAAGGGCGTGAACGACGGCCATGTGGTGGTGTCGAGCGTCGACGGCACCGTGGTGGCCCTCGAGGAGGTCTACGAGGATGAGTATTTGCACCGCAACGTGATTCAGCTGTCAGTGTTCATGACCGTGTTCAACGTGCATGCCAATTGGGTGCCTGTGGCGGGCAAGGTGGAGTATGTGAAGCACCACTCGGGCCGCTTCATGGCGGCCAACCTGCCCAAGTCGAGCACCGACAACGAGCGCTCGACGGTGGTGATACGCACGCCTGGTGGCGACGAGGTGCTCGTGCGCCAGATTGCCGGTGCCATAGCGCGCCGCATCGTCACCTACATCGAGCCCGACGAGACTGTCGACATCGACGACTTTATCGGCTTCATCAAGTTTGGCTCGCGCGTCGACATCTTCCTGCCGCTCGACACCGAGATACGCGTCAAGCTTGGCGACAAGACCTGGGGCGGCGAGACGCAGGTGGCGCGTCTGGCCCGTGGAGCCGACAATGCCACCACCGACGCATAGCACCGATGTCTACTGTTTAATGTAAGAAGTATGCATTCATTCTCGCCTGTCCCAGTCGATGGGGCGGGCGAGTTTTTGCTCGTAGTAGTCGCGCAGCTCGCTCCAGCGGGCGTAAGGCCCGTCGGTGGCCACGGGCAGGGTGGCCTCGTGCTCGTTGAGCAGCACCTTGACCAGCACGTCGTCGGCGCTGCAGCCGCCGGTGCTGCCCGCCGGGCGGTAGAACACCATCTGCACATTGCAGCCCATGGGGAAGATGTTGTAGTCCTGCCAGCTCAGGTGCAGGTTGTCGAGGTCGGTGGTGGCCAGGTTCACGCTGTCGAGTTCGAGCAGGCAGGCCAGCGGCAGCAGGCACGTTTCGTGTCCGAACCTCAGGCTGGCCCCTCGCCCGCCGGTGGCGATGGCCTCGTCGGCCTTGGTCATCATGTCGCGCAGCAGGGCGCGGGCCACGAAGGGCATGCGACCGCCATTGGCCGGCGCGTTGGCGCTGCGGACGTACCAGTAGATGTTCTTCATGCGCCAGAGGTCGAAAATCTCGTCGTTGGTGAAAAGGTAGAACAGGTTCAGGTGATCGAACTGGTAGTGGTTCTGCAGGCTGCCGGCAATGTCGAACACGTCGCGCATCAGCTGTCGTCCGTCGAGCTGCGAGGCGGCGAAGGCACTGTCGGCGATAATCGTGGCCAGGAAGCGCTCGGGATGGACGCCGGCCGCATAGATGCTGTCGCTGATGCGGCTCATGCGCTTGCGCAGGTGGGTGGCCAGGGTGTCCTCGCCGTAGCCGTAGCCCATGTAGTGCATGTCGTGGACGCTGGCATCGGTGGCGAAGGTCATGCCCGGCTGCCGCATGCGCAGGGTCATGGTCTCGTTCTGCATCGAAAGGATGCAGCGAATCACGATGGTCGACCGCGCGTCGATGTGTGCGCCGTCGGCAAAGATGGTGGGGAAGTTGTCCACCATGCGGTTGGCGATGCCCTGGTGCTGCACGGCTCCGATGTCGCTCAGGTCGCCGGCGCGCCGCCAGGCGTCGTCGCGCACCTCGCGCAGTGTGCGCAGCAGGCGCCGGCCTTGCAGGGTGAGCATGCCGGCGCTGTCGGCGCGCTCCAGCTGGCGCACGGGGGCGGCATACGCCCGCTCGTGGGTGAGCCAGCGGCTGCCGTGGCGGCCGTAGTGGCTCATGTAGAAGGCCTCGTAGCCCGCCGGGGCGGCGGTGAGCGCCGGCGGGGCCATGTCGGCCGGAATGGGGTAGGCGTAGTGGTTGCTGCCACTGCGGTTGTAGTTGCTGGTGACCTCGTCTTGCGGCGTGGCCGCCGTGAGCGCCAAATGCACCAGGCACAGCGCGAGGATGAGCGAGAATATCGGTTTCATGTCAGGGGTTGAGCGGGGGTGTATTCGAGTGCTCGAGCATTCGAATGTTCGAGCATTCAATTTGGTTCACTGGATGTTGGGTTGCGGGTAGGAGGCCCGGTCGAGGCGATCCATATAGAAGTCGCGCACGTCTTTCCAGCGGTAGTAGGGCCACTGGTTGGTGGCGATGGGCAGCGTGGCCTCGTGCTCGTTGAGGAGCACTTTGACCAGCACGTCGCCCGGGCGGTCGCCGCTGGGGCGGTAGTACACCATCTGCACGTTGCATGCCATGGGGAAAATCTTGTAGCTCTGCCAGTGGCGGTCGAGGGTCTCGAGGTTGGTGGTCTGATAGTCGGCTCCGTCGATGCCCATCAGGCACACCAGCGGCAGCACCACGCTCTCGTGGCCGAACCGCAGGCTGGCCGAGCATCCGGCGTGGGCGATGGCACGGTCGGCATCTTCGATGAAGCTGCGCAGCAGGTTGGCCTCGATGTAGGGCACGTGGCTCTGTGTGAGCGGAGTCATTCCCGAGAAGATGTACCACCGCACGTTGTTGTAGGCCCAGAGCCAGTAGATGTCGTCGGCGGTGAAGAGGTCGTAGAGGTCGGTGTCCTCCCACTGGTGGTGGCTCTGCATGTTGCCCACCACATCGAACAGGGCGGTCATCAGGTCGGTGCCGGCAATGTTCTGCTCGGCCCACTTGGCGTCGGTGAAGAGTTTTTTGAGCAGGTTGCGGGGCTTGACGTGGCGGGCTTTGAACTCATCGAAGTGGTGATAGGCGCTCTTGCGCAGCGGGCTTATGGTGGGGTCGTCGTAGTTCATATAGAACATCTCGGCCTGGCTGGCATCGGTGTAGATTTGCGCGTCGGGGCAGAGGCTCTTGATCACGTCCACCTCGTTCTGCATCGAGAGTATGCAGCGTATCACGACGGTGGAGCGTGCCCTGACGATGGGGGCCTGTTGCCAGAGTTCGGGAAAGTTCTGCACCATCCGCCTGGCGATGCGCTGGTGCTGCTCGGCTCCGATGTCGCTCAGCTCGCCGTCGCGCCCTTGCGCGCTCTGGCGCAGCCGGCGCAAGATGTCGAGCACCTGCTCGCCACGGCGGGTGAGTTTGCCGGCCTGCTGGCCCAGCTCAAGCTGCTTGACGGGGAAGTCGTAGAGGTAGTTGCCTATCAGCCAGCGGCTGCCGTGGCGGCCGTAGTGGTTGATGAAGAAGGGGGCGTAGCCCTCGGGCGAGGGGGTGAGCGAGGGCAGCTGGCTGTCGGGGTAGGCCTGGTAGTTGCCCGCGCTGCGGCGCGGGTCGCGTCCGAAGTCGTCCTTCGGCCCGGCGGCCTGGCACCACAGTGCGGCAAGGAGCAGCGCAGCGGCAAAGAGTCGGAATCTCATTGTTGAGGGGCGTGGTGAAGGGTGAATGAATGCTGAGGGGGTTAATTGGTGGCCACCGTGGTGTCGGGCTGCTCGGCCTCGGGGTAGATGTCGGTGCGCACGGTGGGGATGGAGTCGAGGTCGAGCGAGTCAACGCTCCAGTCGATGCTGTCGGGCTGGAACTCGTCGATGCACTGGCTGTATTGCGCCGGGTCGATGCCGTCGATGCGCGGGAAGCGCCCATGCAGGCTGCGGAACGCCGGGTCGGTGAACACACGGTTGAGGAAGGCCCCGCAAATGGGCAGGGCGGTTTTGCTTCCTTGCCCCAGCGCCCCGGTCACGAAGTGGATCTGGCGGTACTCGCCCCCCACCCAGGCGCCGCACACCAGACGCGGCGACACGCCCACAAACCAGGCGTCGGCGTGGCGGTTGCTCGTGCCCGTTTTGCCGCCGAAGTCGGTGTCCCACATGGTGCTGGTGATGTAGCCGTTCAGTGCCATGGAGGTGCCTCCGGCGTCTGTGCGCCCGGCCATGAGCATCTGCTGCATCAGGAAGGCTGCCCGCTGGGGCAGGGCGCGGTGCTCATCGGTGCTGGCGCGGTAGATTTCGGTGCCGTTGTGGTCGAGGATGCGTGTCACCAGCACCGGGTCGTGGCGCACGCCTCCGTTGGCCACGGTGCAGTAGGAGTTGACGAGTTCGAGCAGGTTGACGTCGCTCGCGCCCAGCGCCAGGGCTGGCGTTTCGTCGAGCTGGCTGTTGATGCCCATGTCGCGCGCGGTCTGCGCCACGATGGGGATGCCCACTTCGCCGGCCACGCGCACGGCCACGCTGTTGATGCTCTGGGCGAAGGCCGAGCGCAGGGTCATGTTGGCGCCGCTGAAGGTGCCGCTGGCGTTGGTGGGCCGCCAGTGCATCATCTCGCCCTTGACGCGGTCGTAGACCAGCGTGTCGATATAGGAGTCGGTGCGCCGCACGCATGGCGTGAGCCCGTGGGCCATGGCGGCGGAATAGACGAAGAGCTTGAACGTGCTGCCGGGCTGGTGCATGGCCGTCACCTTGTCGTATTTCCAGGTGCCGAAGTCCACGTCGCCCACCCAGGCCTTGACGTGGCCGTTGGCGGGGTCCATGGCCACGAAGCCGGTGTGCATGAAGTGGAGCATGTAGCGGATGGAGTCGATGGAGCTCATCTCCATGTAGAGCGTGTCGTTGTCGTAGTCGAACAGGTGCACGCGGTGGGGCACGTTCATGTAGTGGTTCACCGAGTCGAGGTCGTTGGGGAAGCGTGCGAGCAGGTTGCGGTAGACGTCGGTGTTGCGGGCCTTGTCGTCGACGAAGTTGGGTATGGGCTTGTTGTCCTCGTCGAGCCAGCAGTCGCGGTCGCCCCACTGCGAGCGGAAGTTCTGCTGCACGACGCGCATCTTCTCGGCGACGGCCTGCTCGGCGTAGCGCTGCATGCGGGTGTCGATGGTGGTGTAGATGCGCAGTCCGTCGCGGTAGAGGTCGTGGCCGGTGTCGCGGCACCACTGCTCGAGCTCGGCGGCCACGGCCTGGCGGAAGTAAAGTGCCTGCCCGTCGAAGGCGTTCTCGGCCGAGAAGTGCAGGTCGATGGGCAGCTGGCTGATGGAGTCGTAGGCCTCCTGGGCCAGGTGCCCGCGGTCGAGCATGTTGTGCAGCACCTGGTTGCGGCGCTTGAGGCTGTTCTTGGGGTTGAGGCGCGGGTTGTAGGTGCTGGTGGCCTTGAGCAGGCCCACGAGCACGGCGCTCTCCTGCACGGTGAGCCGCTGCGGGGTGGTGGCAAAATAGGTGGAGGCAGCCGTCTTGATGCCGTAGGCGTTGCTGCCGAAGTCAACCGTGTTGGCATACATCTC
>CAMVDK010000199.1 GCA_947166165.1 uncultured Porphyromonadaceae bacterium | reverse complement strand
CGGGCTGCTCGGCAGCCGGCTTGTCGGCCGACTTGCCGGCAGGCGGCTCGGCTGCCGCTTTGTCTTTGCTCTCGCCGGCCGACGTTTTCGACTTCTTCTCGGAAGCCCGGCCCGACTTGCGGCGGGCGGGCTCGGTATTGTTGGAGTTCGCAATGGCTTGCTCGTCGAGCACCTGGAACACCAAAACCTCTTTGTCGATCTTGTCGACTTTCTTAATTCCTAAACTTTGTGCCACTGAACGCAACTGTTCTTCGCCCATTGCTTTCAGTTCATCGATGTTATACATATATTATATATGTGTGTGATACAAATAGTCAATTCCATTCATCAGCGCGCCTTGCCGCCACATCGCGGCTCACCTGGCAGCCATGCAGCAAGCCTTGACGGCCTGTGCCTTCCGTACCCATGTTCTGAGGTGGGGAAACTAATCGGCTTGAGGTGTGGGATAAAAGCTGCACGCGTGCCGTGCAACGTGGGCGGGAAAAACGCTAACGTGAATCAAACAAAAAATGTTGAAAAAAGGGGGGTAAGCCAATCGCAGCGTTTTCAAGTAACAGCCATGCCGCCACGACCCGGCTTGATTTTCACGCCGCAAAATTACTAAAAAATTCTCTTGCAAGCAAAAAAGGCCGTAAAAAAACGACCAAAACCCCAATGTGTAAGGCTAACGGCCATGCACAACAACCGTAATGAGTAGGCCGTCTGGCCAGCGTGCCCCCCAAAGCGCCCGTCGCCACGCGCTCAAGCAGCCTGAGGCCGGCAAGACGCATTTTTGGCGCACCTCATGGCCACTGATTGCGAAGAAAGTAGTAATTTTGCATTCTCAAAAAAACAGTCTTATACACGTGATTCAACTCGACCGCATCAAACAACTCATCGACCTGCCGGTGTTCCACCTGGTGGGAGCCGCCGCCGAACAGCTACACCGCGAGTGCTATGTGGTGGGAGGCTATGTGCGCGACCTGATTCTGGAGCGAGGGAGCAAGGACATCGACTTCGTGACCGTGGGCAGCGGCATCGAGGTGGCGCAGGCCGTGGCGCGGCGCATAGGCCGCAAGGCACATCTGGCCGTGTTCCGCACCTACGGCACCGCACAGGTCAAGACCCCCGAATGGGAGCTTGAATTTGTGGGGGCGCGCCGCGAGAGCTACCATCGCGAGAGCCGCAATCCCATTGTGGAAGACGGCACACTCGACGACGACATGCGCCGGCGCGACTTCACCATCAACGCCATGGCCATCGCCCTGACCGGCGACGACTTCGGCCACCTGCTCGACCCCTTCGACGGCGTGGGCGACCTTGAGCGCCGCATCGTGCGCACACCGCTCGACCCCGACATCACCTTCAGCGACGACCCGCTGCGCATGATGCGGGCCGTGCGCTTTGCCACACAACTCGACTTCGACATCCACCCCACCACCCTGGATGCCATCAGGCGCAACGCCCACCGCATCAAAATCATCACCCGCGAACGCATTGCCGACGAGCTGATGAAAATCGTGCGCGCGCCGCAGCCCTCGCGCGGCTTCGCGCTGCTCGACCAGTGCAACCTGCTGCCGCTCATCTTCCCCGAGCTGGCCGCACTCAAGGGCGTGGACAACAGCCACCGGCGGGGACACAAGGACAACTTCCTGCACACGCTGCAAGTGCTCGACAACGTGGCCGCCGCCAGCACCAACGAGTGGCTGCGATGGGCCGCACTGATGCACGACATCGGCAAGCCAGCCACCAAGCGATGGGACGAGCAGCAAGGGTGGACCTTCCACAACCACAACTTTATCGGCGAGAAGATGGTGCCCAAAATCTTCGGCAAGATGCGGCTGCCGCTCAACGAGCACATGAAGTATGTGAAGAAACTTGTGGGCCTGCACATGCGCCCCATCGCGCTTGTGGAGGAAGGCGTCACCGACTCGGCCGTGCGCCGGCTGCTCTTCGACACCGGCGACGACATCGACGACCTGATGATTCTGTGTAAGGCCGACATCACCAGCAAGAACCAGGAAAAGGTGCGCCGCTTCCGCGACAACTTCGACCTGGTGAAGCAGAAACTCGTCGACATCGAGGAGAAAGACCGCGTGCGCAACTTCCAGCCGCCCATCGACGGGCAGGACATCATGTCGACCTTCGGCCTGCCGCCCAGCCGGCCCGTGGGCGAAATCAAAGACGCCATCAAGGACGCCATCCTCGACGGCAACATCCAGAACGACTACGCCCAGGCCTACGAGCTGATGATGACTCGCGCGGCATCCATCGGAATTGAGCCGCTCCATCAAGGCGAACTGTGCCACACGGCCTTCGACAGCCCTGTGGGCACCATCACCATAGCCGCGCTCAACGAAGGCATAGCACTGGTAACCCTTGGCGATGCCTTGCCTCAGCTGCACAAAATAGCCGTCAAGCATCACGCCACACCCACCGCCGCCACCACCCCGCTCCTCGAGCAATGCGCCAAACAACTGCGAGAATACTTCGCTGGTGAGCGCCGCGCCTTCTCGCTGCCCATGTGCCTGGCCGGCACACCATTCCAGCAAGCCGCCTGGCAGGTGTTGCGGCAGATTCCCTACGGAGCCACCATCAGCTATCGCGAGCAGGCCGAGCAGATGGGGCGTCCGACAGCATTCCGGGCTGTGGCACAAGCCAATCATCACAACCCGCTGTGCATCGTCGTTCCATGCCACCGCGTCACGGCGGCCAATGGCACGCCGGGCGGATATGCCCATGGCACCGATGTCAAGCGGTTCCTGCTCCAACTAGAGGCTCGGCATCGACTGGCACCAACATCGACTGAAGAATGAAAAAAGGTGAGGTCTCCCCCACCTTTTTTATTTTTGCTCCAGCCGGCGCTATTGCTCCGTTTTCACCTCACGGAAGGTGATCATGCGGTTATACAGATAGTTGGCCACCGTGTAGCACACCATGGCAATCACCATCACGATGTTCTGGCCGGCATTGGCCATGGGCAGGAAGGGAATCACGTCGGTGGGCAGGTTCTTCCAGCCGAGCCCCTCGAGCAGCAACAGACTCACGCCGCCCTGCAGCAGCCAGCAAACCACAAAACCGCAGCCGAACAGCAGGGCCTCGCGGCCAAAGTTGTTGTGCGTCTTGAACACCCAGTTGCGATTCCACAGAAAACTATTCACCACGCCCAGCACATAGCCCACGATGTTGGCCAGGCCATAGGGCGCGCCCAGCCAGGTGTTGAGCAGATAGAACGTGACCAGCGTGATGAGCGTGTTCATCACGCCTATCACTCCATACTTGAGCAATTGGATCGCGGTTTTCTTGATTTCAACAATGTCGAGTTTCATAGTCACTGAACAATGAGTAAGCAAAACAATGTCGTAATTGTCACTGCATGGGTGCAGCGATGATTCCCACCTCGGTGAGCTGGTCGACGGTGGGCACATCGGCCATAGCCTGCCACACCACCACGCGCTCGGCCTGCTGCGGCGTCACCCCTCGTGCGAGCATCACCTTGGTCTGATAGAGCGAGCCGAATCCCGCTCCGATCCAGTTGCCGCCGGTGTCGGCGAGCTTGATGTCGATGGCCCGCCGCTGCGCCGGCTTGGTGCTTCCGGCTGGCATCACGTCCACCACCAGGCTCAGGTTGGCGTAGCGGTAGGCGTTGGTGTGCCGCAAGGCGAGCATGAGGTCGTAGGTGGCTGTGCTGTCGGCATATTGCGGCTCGAACACGAGCGGCATGGTGCGGTTCCAACCGCTGCGGGCGTCGAGGGCGTGAAACACTGCCGACGTGGCCCGCCTGGGGCCACAGGCGCTCAAGCAGGCCAGCAGCAGCACCGCCACCAGCTGGGCCAAGCGGCAGAGCCGCCTGTCACTGGTCGGCGGGCTTTGGCTGGGGGTTGGATTGGGTTTCGGCCGGCTTTGTGCCATGGTCTGCACGGGGTTTGAAAACCTTCTGTTCGCCTTTGCCGCGCGGCTCGTCGCCCCGCGGCTTACCCTCGCGGCGGCGCTTGCCGTTGCCGCCCTGCCGTCCGTCGGCCGGCGTGCGCTCGCCCGACGGCTGCTGCTTGCCTCGGTTGCGCTCCTTGCCTTCGCGCGGCTTGCCCTGCTCGCCGGCAGGCTTCTTGCCTTGCTCGCCACTGGGTTTCTGGCCCTGCTCGCCGGCAGGCTTGTCGCCCTTGCGCGAGGCTGGCTTTTTCTTTTTGCGCTTTTTCTTGTCGAAGCGGTTGATGGCATCCTGACCCAGGATGTCGCCAAAGGCATTCTTCTCGAATTCGCGCTCTGCGTCGTCGAGCTCGAGTTTGTCGGGCTTCACGCCGTTCTCGTTGAGCGACATCACCTCAAACACGCGTTCCAGCGGCAGGTTGGCCAGATTCTCGGGCGAGCCCTTCTTGGTCGAATAGGCCACTTCGCGCTTGAGCACGTCGGTCTTGAACTGGAAGTACTGCTTGTCCTTGGTCTCGAGCACCACATCGCGCGGCGGCATCTCGCGGCTGGCCTCGATATAGGAGTCGACCTCAAAATTGATGCAGCACTTGAGCTTGGCGCACTGTCCGGCAAGCTTCTGCGGGTTGAGCGAGATGTCCTGGAAGCGCGCCGCGCTGGTGGCCACGCTCACAAACGAGGTCATCCACGAGGCGCAGCACAGCGGCCGCCCGCAGGGGCCGATGCCGCCTATGCGCCCGGCCTCCTGGCGGGCGCCGATCTGCTTCATCTCGACGCGGATTTTGAACACATCGGCCAGCACCTTGATGAGCTGACGGAAGTCGACGCGCTCGTCGGCAATGTAGTAGAAGATGGCCTTGTTGCCATCGCCCTGATACTCCACATCGCCAATCTTCATCTTCAAGCCTAGGTCGACGGCGATTTTGCGCGAACGGATCATCGTGTCGGTTTCACGCGCCTTGGCCTCTTCGTAGCGCTCGAGGTCGGCGGGCTTGGCTTTTCGGAACACACGCAGGAATTCGGTGTCGGGCTTCAGGTTGGCGCGCTTCATCTGCAGTTTGACCAGTTTGCCGGTCATGGCCACCTGGCCGATGTCGTGCCCCGGGCTGGCCTCCACGGCCACCATGTCGCCCACATTCAGGTCGAGTTTGGCCGAATTGCGGTAGAACCCCCGGCGGGTGTTCTTGAAGTGCACCTCTACGATGTCGAAGTCGTTCATCCCTCCGGGCACGTCTTCGAGCCAGTTGGTGCTGTGCAGGTTGCAGCGCCCCTGGCATCCGCCGGCGCTCACCTGGCAGGTGGGCGCCGCGCAGTGCATGCACGCGTCGGTGCGGGGGGGCAGCATGCCCATGTTGCTGTTATCGTCCATGGCCGTCATCACTTGGCGTAGCTCACGGCGCGGGTTTCGCGAATCACGGTGATGCGCACCTGTCCGGGATAGGTGAGCTCATCCTGGATTTTCTGAGCGATTTCGGTGCTCAGGCGTTCGGTCTCAGCGTCGGAAATCTTGTCGGCGCCCACAATCACACGCAGCTCACGTCCGGCCTGGATGGCATAGGTCTTCACCACGCCCGGATAGCTCATGGCCAGCTTTTCGAGGTCGTTGAGGCGCTTGATGTAGGCCTCCACCACCTCGCGCCGGGCGCCGGGGCGGGCGCCTGAGATGGCGTCGCACACCTGCACGATGGGCGCATAGAGGCTCGTGGCCTCCTCCTCGTCGTGGTGAGCGCCGATGGCATTGCAGATGTCGGGTTTCTCTTTGTATTTCTCGGCCAGCTTCATGCCCAG
>CAMVDK010000198.1 GCA_947166165.1 uncultured Porphyromonadaceae bacterium | reverse complement strand
AGGTCACGGAGTTGGGGATGGTCAGCGAGCCGGTGAAGCCGCTGCAACCATTGAAGGCCCCGGAGTCGATAGAGGTCACGAAGTAGGTTTTGCCATTGTAATACACCGAAGAAGGGATGGTCAGTGCGCCATTGGCATTGGTGTAACTTGCATCTTCTAAGATAGCGAATTTTTCATACGTCACCGTCACCGAGTTGCCGTCGGCGTTGTAGTTATAGCATATGCCATCGACCATAAAGTCGTAGGCCGCTGCTGGCAGGGCTGTGAACAGGGTCAGCAGCACTGCCGTTAATAGTTTAGTTAAATAATTTCTCATAGTGTTTTGTTTTAGTTGATATAGAAATTCAGTTCAATGTTGTGCTCGCCGATAGGGGTGATGCCGTTTGCGGATCAGCCGAATCGGTGAGTGCCAAGGGGCTTGTGGAGAGGATGGCCGCAGGTTCGCGGCATCTCGTCGGATGCTTTCAGACCTTTCATTTTATTGATGTTAATTAGACGAGTTGATATTTCGGCTGCAAATTTATATAATTTATCCCAAATCACCTAAAACATGCCGATTTCATTTTATTTCATTTTTGATATGCCTTTTATTTCATTTTACATATTTTCACACATAAACAATTTCATTTTATTTCATTTAGCAAATGCTAACAATAGGCGTATTTTGCGTTATGAAAGTTTAGCATCAGTGATAGTGGTGTAAACTCAATGATTTTATATAAATCCCATCCATCGGCTCTCGCTGGTAGAGAAAAATCAACCGTCGCACGAAGCAACAGCACCTCGCCATATGGCCTCCTCGAGCAGTCGCTTTCTCCAAAGGGAACTATGGATGTGTTGTCCCTAGCGAAAGATTACAGAACCGCGAAACATCGATTGAAAAGCCCGGAGGGCGATATCTGAGTAACCCCGGAACAACGCGCAGCGTTGGCCCGGGGGATGCCATCTACTGGCAGAAATGCCTCTGGAGGAGGCTACTGCGGTAGCGGCATTGCGCTGCCCCTCGTGTGGCCTCCTTCAGAGGCGCTTTAGTTTCAGCCCCTTCCCACTGGGCTACCGCTGACGCGGTAACCCAGCGTTATTAAAATGCTGCCCTTCGGGCAATTCAGCATTCCTTTCACAGTTCTGACACACTCTCGCTCGCCCTTTTCAAGGTCGGAGACAACAGGTAGATAATTCCCTAAATTCGTGAGATTCGCATTCTATCTCCTTCACAACCTGCGGTTGATGGTTCACTGTAGTTGAATCCGCTTTGAGATGCGTCTTTTTGTTGGTGGCGGGACGGATGGCTTGGCTCGCTAAAAAATCCTAAAGATGGTCGGGTCTTACTTTACGTTTGTTTATTAAATATTAATTGCTCGTGGCATTTTGCGGTCGTTAGGGCAAAAGTTTGTATTTTCGCAATCACGACCATCAAAACGGCGCTATCGGTGCGCCACAACTGCAATGAAACCCATCACCAACATATTGCTTGTGCTGGCCATTGTGTGCTACGTGTTCCTGCCCTTCTACAGCGTGAACTTCCAGGGTTCGATCACGGGCTACAGTTTCACCGCCGGCACCATCACACAGCAGCCCACCGCGCGGCACATCGTGTTTGCCCTGCTGCCGTTCATTTCGTGTTTCCTGGCCATTGGCTTCAACACCCTGCGCAACCGCTGGTGGGGCATCGCCTCGGCGGTGATGATAGTGCTGGGGCTGTGCTTCTTCAACGACACCCACGACTACGAGAACATCGCCCTCACGCTCAACCATGCGCCCGAAGTGATGCCCAGCGAGGACATCGGCGAGGGCTTCCACGTGCTCGGCCTGGGCATCGGCTACACGGCCAGCTGCACGCTCCTGGTGCTGGCCTTGATTTCGGCCATCCTGTCGGTGCTGCCGTTCGACTTCAACTTCACGCTCGAGCGGGCCGTGGACCAGACCATCGACCGTGGCCTCGAGGACGTGCGCACGCTGGGCAGCAAGGTGAGCGGCGAGATGAAGAACTGGCACCATCATCACCACACGAAGCACGAGGGCACGCCCGGCGGCGACACGCCCGTCCCGCCTCCGCTGCCGCCCGACCCCGAAGACCCGGCGCGGTTCATGCCCAAGTGAGGCTCATTCCGCACGCGAACATATACACACCAGCGCCGCGAGTTCCCCGCATCGGGGTTGCTTGCAGCGCTGTTTTTTTGAGTGGAGAGTGGCGGCCCTACAGTGTTGCGGCCGTAGTGGAATATAGTCCTTGTGGTCTAGTCTGAAGCAACCGGTTATCGTGCCATCGTGTCACTCCTCGCGGGTGCAGATCACGCGCACCTTGTCGACGAGCATCTGGCTGCCGATGGCGCCCTCAAACATGTCGCCGTCGACGCTCGAGCTGAACACCACCGTCAGGCTGTAGCCCATATTAGCGAGCAGCTCGCGGTCGATCTCCTGGCTGTAGACGAAGTCCACCTGCCAGGGCGTCCACACGGTGGTGGGGTGGATGTCGGGCACCTTGGCCAGCGCCACGATGTGGGGGTTGGTCTGCACGTCGTCGCCATGCAGCACGACGGGGTTGCCGTCGGCGTCGTGGTTGCGATAGAGCACGGCATAGGCCGAGCCGCAGTCGGTGCGCCCCTCAACGGGCTTCTTGTGCGAGTCGATGAACGTGGGGCCGGGCGTGTACTGGTAGTAGCCGGTGAAGCGCACGGGCATATTCGTGTAGGGCCGTCCGAAGAGTGTGGCCATGAGCGGACGCTTGGCGGCCACCGTGATGTCGAACTCACCCATGTAGAAGTTGCCGGCGGCGATGGCTTTGTTCAAGGCGGCTCCCAGAGGGCCGGTGTCGCGGGTGGTCAGGCGCAGGCAGGCCCCATCGAGGCCGTTGGGCTCGGGTACCGAGGGATACTCATCGGGCGTGGCCGACGGCTTCGACAGGCCGAAGCCGGCGTTGCCTGTGGCCCACCAGGGCGCGAGCGTGCCGTCGGGCATGGGCTGGCTCCAAACGTAGTATTTCTTGTTTTTCGACTCCAACTCGTAGTGTTCAAAGTCGATTTTGAGCGTGTCGCTCACGGTGACCACTGTGGGCACGTAGGCGATGCGGTAGCGCCGTTGCCAGCGCCCGTCCTGCGATGTGACCGTGTAGACCACCGGCCCGTGGCTGAAGTCCTGCACGCTGCCGCTGGCCGGCTCGATGGTCGCGCCTTCGGTCAGGCTGAAGACGGGTGCCAGCGCGGTAACGTCGGCATGGCTGCGCACGGCGATGCTCACCACGCTGTCGGTCGACAGCAGTCGGCGCTGCGCGTCGGTGGTCTGGAAGAAGAATTGCTCGGGATTGTCAACCTGCAGGCTGATGTGCTCGATGTCGCACTCGGCGTTGAGTGGCTCGTCCTTGAAACAGGATGTGGTGGCAATAGTGAGTGCTGCAAGCAGTGCCATGCAGGCAAATGAGTGGCGAGGGGAGAGGGTGTCGTTTTGACGCATTGCGGGTGTGGATGTGGGTCGTTTTTTGATTTTGAAAAGTTGATTGTGTTGCCTCAATAGTATTTCTCGGTGGCTGGAGTCGACTGTGCGGTGGAGGTCTTTGCATCGTCGAGCTCGCGGTCGATGGCCTCGAAGCGCGAGTGGTTGTTCTTGTATTCAGGCACAAATCGCTTCATGGCCAGCACCATGGCGTGTTCGTCGCCCTCGGCGGCGAAGTGGATGATTTGCTCGGTGTGCTGGCACACGTCGCGGTAGTCGTAGGTGCGCACCTTGGCAATCATGATTTTCTTGTTGATGGTGGCCGTGGTCTTTTCCTTGTCGTTGAGCAGTTCCTCGAAGAGTTTTTCGCCGGGCCGCAGTCCCACCTCTTTGATTTGTATGTCGACGTGAGGCTTGAGTCCGGCCAGCGAGATCATGCGCTCGGCCAGGTCGTAGATGCGCACCGGGCGTCCCATGTCGAAGATGTAGATTTCGCCACCGCTGCCCATGCATCCCGCCTCGAGCACGAGCGAGCAGGCCTCGGGGATGGTCATGAAGTAGCGGATGATGTCCTTGTGGGTTACCGTCACCGGCCCTCCAGCGGCAATCTGCTTGCGGAACAGCGGAATCACCGAGCCGTTGCTGCCCAGCACGTTGCCAAAGCGGGTGGTGATGAACTGCGTCGACAGTCCACGGCGCGTCGCGTCGAAGAACAGCGACTGGCAGTAGATTTCGGCTAGACGCTTCGAGCAGCCCATCACGTTGGTGGGGTTCACGGCCTTGTCGGTCGAAATCATCACAAACTTGTACACGCCATACTTCAGCGCCAGGTCGGCGATGTTTTTCGTGCCCTGCACGTTGGTCAAGATGGCCTCGGTGGGGTTGATTTCCATCATCGGCACGTGTTTGTAGGCGGCCGCATGGAACACGAACTTGGGATGGTACTGCTTGAAAGCCAGCTCCATGCGCACCTTGTTCTGCACGTCGCCCATAAAGAGCACGATGTCGGCATCGGGATATTCCTTGCTCATTTCGAGTTGCAGGTCGTGCATGGGAGTCTCGGCCTGGTCGACAAGCACGATTCTGCTCGCCTTGTAGCTGGCCGTCTGTCGCACAATCTCGCTGCCTATCGAGCCGCACGCTCCCGTAATGAGCACGCAACCGCCGCGTATCGTGTTGTTGACCAGCGCGTTGTTCAGTTTGATGGGTTCGCGGCCGAGCAGGTCTTCAATCTGCACCTCTTTCACATAGGTGGAGATGTTGGTGGGCGGTGCCTCTTCCTTTTCGCCTCCGGAACCTTCGAATTCCTGCACCTTGTTGATCGACAGCAGCGTGATGTTGTTGCGCAAGAAATAGTCGGCAAAGCCGCCCTGCATCAGTTTTTGATTGGCCGAGTCGAAGATGAGCGCGTAGATGCTGTGCTCGATGAAGATATTGCTCGTGTTGTCGGGGTCGAAGCGGTACACCTTGAAGCCATTCACCGTTGAAGTGCTCTCGCTTGGCTTGATGCTCAGCAGGCCCACGGGGTTGTATTTGCCGTCGATTTCGTTCTTCAGTGCGTTGGCCAGGATGAGCGAGTCGAGTGTTGTGCCCAGCACCAGCACGCGCCGCCGGCCAGAACCCATGTTCGACAACCGCATGTAAAAATACTTGATGAGCAGCCGTTCCACCATCATCACCGAGAAAGCCAGCGTACTGATCACCAGTATGTTCCAGTAGCTGTAAAGCACATGATTGGTGAGCAGACCCGTCAGCAGGTTGATGCCCAGCAGAATGGCTGTCGACGAAGCCACGACCACAAACGTGCGGTACAGGTCCTCGATCACCGACAGCCGGATCACGCATGTGTAGCTCTTGGTGAGATACGTCACGATGAAGTAGGCCGTTAGCACTAGCAGCCAGTTCTGCAGCAGTGTGCTGGGGGCCATCACCTCGCGGGACGAATACATTTGGGCGAATTCCACGACAAAGAAGCTCGCAGTCACGATGAGCATGTCGATAAGGAGAATCACCCAGCGGGGGGTGGTGGTTATTTTAAATGTCCGCACAATCCGAAGATCGAACAGGCGGTTAAGCAGTTTATCTAGTAAATGCCTCATATCAGTTTTGGAGAGAATCTGCAAAATTATGGCATAATTGCGAGAGTTGCAAGTTTTCGCGCATTTTTTTGCTTATCGGCCCGAAGGAAGGAACAAAAAATGTAAGCCGGCCGTGGTGCTGTGACTCACTGCTCGAACACGGCCCAGTCGGCGATGTTGCGCACGCTGTCGTCGATGCGCACGGCCACCTGG
>CAMVDK010000197.1 GCA_947166165.1 uncultured Porphyromonadaceae bacterium | reverse complement strand
TATTGATTTCCAATACATTCGGCCATCCGGCCATGACAGGTCATGACCCTACCGTCGCAGCATAACGCATGTTGTGCATCGGGTTACGCGGCGATTGTTGTATCGTGTTCTGCGGCTGTAGGGGCGTGACCTGTCACGCCCGGTTACCGAGTCATAGAGGGCGTACACATTATTGATTACCAATACATTCGGCCACCGGCCATGACAGGTCATGACCCTACCATCGACCGTTTTGATGCGGTGATACGTTGCATTCGACAATCGGTGGTTGCCGGTTGGCCGTAGCGTCTGCCTATGTGAGCTGGCGCAGGAAGTGGTCGGGGATGGGGGTGTCGAAAGTGAGTTTCTCGCCGGTGACGGGGTGGGTGAACGCGAGTTTGTAGGCGTGCAGGCAGTGCCGCGTGCCGGGCTGCGTCTGCCGGCCGTACTTGCCGTCGCCGGTGACGGGGTGGCCGATGTCGGCCATGTGGACGCGGATCTGGTTCTTGCGGCCGGTGAAGAGTTTGAGCTCGATGAGCGTGTGCTGCTGCGCGCGCTCGAGCACCCGCCAGGTGGTGATGGCATGTTTGCCGCCGTTGTCGGTGGGGCTGCTGATGACCTTCATGTTGGGCGTGTCTTTGAGCCAGCTCTCGATGCGTCCCTCGTCGGAGTCGAGCACACCGTCGACCACGGCCACGTAGCGGCGGTCGGTGACGATGCCCCGCCAGTCGTGGGTGAACTGCTGCTGCACGTCGGTGCTCTTGGCATAGACCATGAGTCCGGAAGTGCGGCAGTCGAGCCGGTGCACCACATGGGCGGTGCACCGCTGGCGCGTCTCGGCAAAGTGGCGGTCGAGGAGCGACTTCATGTTCAGGCTGCCCGCCCCCACGCCCATCGAGAGCACACCGGGGGCCTTGTCGACCACGACCAGGTAGGGGTCTTCGTAGACGATGTCGAAATGGTGGGTGCGCGCGGCCAGAGGCTGTGGGTGGCGGCTGATGGTGACCACGCTGCCGGGCTTCAGTTGGAACTCGTGGTGCGTCTGCACGCGTCCGTCGACGCTGACGCCGCCCTTGGTGAGGATGCTCTTGGCCTTGTTGCGGCTGATGCCGTCGAGGGCGCGCATCACGAAGTCGAGCAGGCCGGCCGGCTCGCGGACGGTGAACACGGTCGAGCGGTCGGTGGCACGGGGCACGTTGTGGTTGTGGTTGCGGTTCATAGCTGCTCCATATCAGAGGTTCATTTTCCCAATTCGCGTCGGCTGTCAATCGAAGATGTGGCGCAGACGGCTGAAGATGCGCTGCCGCGTGCTCTCGGTGGGCTTGATGTTGCCCGATTTGGATTCGCGCAGCTGCTCAATGGCTTTGCGCTCGTCGGCATTCAGTGCCTCGGGCACATAGACCATCACATTGATGAGTTCGTCGCCAATTCCGTACTGGTTGGGGTCGGACACGCCCTTTCCCCGCAGACGCAGCACGGTGCCGGGCTGCGTGCCGGGCTTGATGGTGACCCGCGCCTGCCCGTCGATGGTGGGCACCTCGACCTTTCCGCCAAACACGGCCGTGGGGATGTCGAGCATGAGGTTGTAGATGATGTCGTTGCCCTCGCGCACGAGCTGAGCGTCGGCCACCTCCTCGATGACGATGAGCAGGTTGCCGGGCACACCTCCGCCCGGGGCGTCGTTGCCGCGTCCGCTCATTTTGAGCATCATGCCGTTGGCCACACCGGCGGGGATGTTGATCGAGACGATTTCCTCCTTGCGTTTGAGTCCATGGCCTCCGCACTCGTGGCAGCGGTCCTTGATGATTTTTCCGCTTCCTCCGCATTTGGGGCAAGTGGTTTGATTCTGCATGACGCCGAACATGGTGCGCTGCACGTGCACCTTGACGCCCGTGCCCTGGCATTCCGAGCAGGTTTCCAGCGCGGTGCCGTTTTTGGCACCTGTGCCGTGGCAGGCCTGGCAGGACACCTGGCGCGGGATTTTGAGTTTCTTCTCCACGCCGTGGGCCACATCGGCCAGGGTGACCTTGACACGCACGCGCAGGTCGGACCCGCGGTTGACGCGCTGCCGGCTTTGTCCGCCGCCGAAACCGCCGAAGCCGCCGAAGTTGAAGCCTCCGCCGAACACCTGGTTGAGGATGTCGTTGATGTCGAATCCGCCAAATCCGCCACCGGGGCCTCCCATCTGCTCGGCATCGAACCCGAACTGGTCGTAACGGGCGCGCTTGTCCTTGTCGCTGAGTACGCTGTAGGCCTCGGCTGCCTCTTTGAACTTTTCCTCGGCCTCTTTCTTCTCGGCCTCGGTCTTGTCGTGCTGCCGGTCGGGGTGATACTGGATGGCCAGTTTCCGGTAGGCTTTCTTGATTTCCTCCTCGGTGGCCTGCTTGCTCACTCCGAGCACCTCGTAATAATCTCTCTTGTTAGCCATATGATATGATTCCTTTCTTCACATAAAACGGGTTTTGGCCACGCTCACTGCCCCACCACCACCTTGGCATGGCGGATCACCTTGTCGCCGATTCGGTAGCCCTTGAGTGTGGTGTCGACCACGCGGCCCTTGAGCTCGGGCGAAGGTGCGGGAAACATGGTCACGGCCTCGTGCAGGTCGGTATCGAAGGGCTGGCCGTTGCTCTCGATGGCCTTCACGTTCTGGCTCTCGAGATACTTGATGAATTTATTGTAGATGAGCTGTATGCCCTCCTTCATGCTGTCGATGTCGTCGGTGGTGTGCATGGCGTCGATGGCCCGCTCAAAGTCGTCGACCACGGGCAGCAGGTCGACCATGGCACGGCTCGCCGCGCTCTTGATCAGGTCGGCTTTCTCTTGCAGGGTGCGCTTGCGGAAGTTGTCGAAGTCGGCCATCAGGAAGAGATATTCCTTCTTCTCGTGGGCGAGTTGCTCCTGGAGTTTCTCGATTGTGGTTTCGGGTGTTTCGGTGCTCTCAGCGTCGGCTTCGGGGGTCGGCTGCTCGCTCTCGGGAGCTTGCGGCTGCTCGCTCTCGGGTGCTTGCGGCTGCTCCTGCGGTTGCTGCTTTTCGTCCATCATTTTCTGTTTTTTGTTTTTCTTTGCCATGATTTGTTGTTTGTTTATCTTAAGTGCTGCATGCAAAAACCTTGCCACCGGCCCTGGCGAGTCACAGCATCAAAGGCCGAGGGCAGGCGCAAGGGCAAATGCTGACAACGTGTCGGCTGTCTGTGCCACTTTGTCAGTCCTGCGCATGCCGGCCATCGGCCGGCACGACGGCTGCGCGGGCCGGTGAAAAGTCAAAGTTTCATGACGAACACCTCGCCATGCTCTTTCATGGCATCGGCGGCGCGCGCCACCACGCCGTCGTCGGGTTTGAATATGCCAAAAATGGCCGACCCCGACCCCGACATGGCGGCATAGACGGCTCCCAGCTCGAGCAGCCGGAGCTTGATGGTCCACAGCTCGGGGTGCTGCGCGAAGACCGTCGGCTCAAAGTCGTTGACGAGCTGTCCGTCCCACATCTCCACCGGCCACGAGGTGATGACCTCGACGGGCTTCAGGGGCCGGGATGGGGTCACGCGGCTGTAGGCCTCGGCGGTGGAGACCGACACCGGCGGCTTGACCACGAGCAGGTTCATGCCGCCTATCGTGACCTTGTCGTGGGAGCAGAAGAGCGTGCCTCTGTCGTGCGCGAGCATGGGGCTGTTGTAGATGAAAAACGGGCAGTCGGTACCAAGGGCCGCGGCAGCGATAGCCAGGTCCAGGCTGTAGACCTTGAGGTTGAACATCTTGCTCATCATCAGCATCGTGTGCGCGGCGTCGCTCGATCCGCCGCCGAGCCCGGCTCCATGGGGGATGCGCTTGTACAGGTGGATGTGGACCGGCGGCAGGTCGTAGCGCCGCTGCATCATCTTGCAGGCGCGCATGACGAGGTTGCTGTCGGGCGCGCAGTCCACCGGCCGTCCATAGCATTGCAGGCGTGTGGCACCGTCGGGCGAGGGCACAATCTCGAGCGCGTCGCACAGCGGGATGGGATACAAGATGGTCTCGATGTTGTGGTAGCCGTCGGAGCGGCGCTCCACAATGTTGAGGCCGAGGTTGATTTTGGCGTTGGGAAAGGTGATCATATCGCAGGGGATGAATGGTTTTCGCTCACAAAGGTAAGCAAAATTTTCCAAACACCGGCAAGCCATTGCCAACAACCGCCATAAATAGGCAAAAGCGGCGGGGATGCTGGCCGAAAAGACTTCACCAGTCGAGTGGCGCGAACAGGTGCCGCACAGTGAGTTGGCTGTGCACCAGCGAGGAGTGCGCCCCACCCGCGAGTCCCATGGGAGTGATGAAGGTGGCCACCACTCCGTGGCTGATGCCGGTCACATCCATGAACAACGCCCGCCGGTCACGCAGCCGTTGTGCATAGTCGGCGGTGATGGCGAAAGGCCGCTCCGAGAACTTCATCTCCACCAGATGCACCATTCTGTCGGCACGCTTGATCACGAGGTCGACCTGCGCCCCCTTGCGGCAATCGTCCTTCGCCGGCACAAAGCGCCACGCCGAGGCCTCGGTGGCCATGCCGCCGATTCCCAACCCCTGCTTGATGTGCGGCAAATGCCTCAGGCACACCTCCTCGAAGGTGAATCCCTCCCAAGCCGCCACGCTGCGGTCGGTGAAATGGTTACGCCAGTAATGGTCGTCGCGTGTGCTGTTGTTGGCCACATAGCGGAAATAGAACAAGGTGTAGAAGTCGGCGAGGCGGAAAAGCGACAATTTGGTCTTGTTGCCAAACTGGGCGTACGACACGATGAAATCGCACCGTTCCAGATTCGTCAACATCTTTGTCAACCCGCCGCCCGTCAGCCCTGTGGCTCGCTCGATTTCGCTTCGTGTGAACCCCTCGCGCTTGGTGGACAGCAGGCGCACGATGGCTATATAGCGCTCGGCTTTGGCGAAAAGGGCCGCATACAGCTCGTTGAACTCATCGCTCAAGTCGCCAGCTGGATGAAACACCAAGGCATCCACATTTTCCGGAAGGCTGCGTTGAGGGTGCAGCAGGCTCAAATAGTAGGGCACGCCGCCAAAAATCATGTAGCATTGCAGTATCTGATATTCGTCCCAATCGAATCCATGTTCCACAAGATAGTCTCTGCACTCGTTCAGATAGAACGGACGCAGGCGGATGCGATGAGTGATGCGATTGTGCAGACCACCACGGTTCTCCTCGAGTTTTTCCCGCATCCAGCTGGTGGCACTGCCGCAGGCCACCAGCACGATGTCGTCGCGGCTTTGCACCCAGCTCGACCAGAAATACTCAAGCTCGGCGACAAATTCGCTGCCATGCGTGTCAATCCATGGCATCTCATCGAAAAACAGCACCTTGCGCTGCTCGGTACAGGCTTCCAAATAGGCCGCCAGCTGCATGAAGGCCTCGTGCCAGTCGTGGAGTTGAGGCACATCGGGGTTGCCGGAATAGCGCATCAAGGCTTCGCGGAAATTGCGCAACTGCACCTGCTTGCCCATTTTGTGGGCACCCACATAGTGGAAACTGTAATGGTCGTGGAAAAAGCTGCGAACCAGAAAGGTTTTCCCAATCCGCCGCCGGCCATACAGAACCACAAACTCCGAACGGCTGGATTGCATCACCCATTCCAGCTCTTCACACTCCCTTTTGCGTCCAATCAACTTATCCATATTCGCGAAATACTTATGGTGGGTTCTATAAATTGCAAAAAAGTAATGAATGGTTTTGGCCGTCTTGGGTTGCTTGCTGGCATCTTTTGTCT
>CAMVDK010000196.1 GCA_947166165.1 uncultured Porphyromonadaceae bacterium | reverse complement strand
ATTCATTACTTTTTTGCAATTTATAGAACCCACCTCAATAATCAGAATTCAATCAGTATAGAAGCTATGAAGATTTCGAAATCATGGATGCTGGCCGCCATCCTTGTTGCAAGCGGCCTGATGACGATGGGCTGCCACCGCGAAGCGTCCGAGGGCGCGGCCGAGGCCGGCAGCCCCGCCGACGCAACTGTGCTCACCCTGGAGCAAGCCATCGACAGGTATCTGGCCGACTCCATCGGCAGCCGTTACGCCACAGGCGAACTGTGCATCCCCGTGGTGGCCATCGTCAGCGTTGATTCCACTAACGTGGCCGACGTCAAGGCCTGGGGCGACTATTGGGTGTTCAACTACAATGTGGTGGGCGACACGCTCAAGACCGTGTCGGGAGGCAACCATCCGGGCCTCATCCATCTGCGCCGCACCGGCCAGGATGGCTTTGCCGTCGTCGCCTTCGAACAGGTGGACGACGGCGCGCGCTACGACCCCAGCGCCAAGCGCATCTTCGGCGACCATTACGAGGCGTTCAAAGCCTTGAACGGCGACGAGGTGAAACGCGAAGCGCTTCGCAAAGCGGCCATTTCCCACTTTGTGAAGCGCAACGATGTGCCTGTCAAGCTCTATCAAGACTTTGGCTGGCCGGCCCTCAGCATAGCCGACTGACATTCCCCGCCAAAAGCGGGACAATAGGGTCGGAGGTTGTTGTCCTGCTTTGCGGGGTGGAAGGGGAGCGAGGGGTCAGTTTTCGCCCCACTGCCCGGTGTAGCTGCCGCGCACGAATTGCTTGAGCACGTCGCACCGGCTCACGTAGGGCGCCACCTGCCGGCTGTTGGTGCGGTAGAAGGCGGCGAGGTCGGCCATGGTGCTGTACTCGCGGCTGGCGGTGTTGCGGGTCTCTTGCATGTTGTAGTTGGAGTCCCAGAAGCGGGTGATGTAGCGTGTGCCGCTGGGCACAAAGGCGCGCGCGAACAGGATGTCCTGCTTGAGCGTGAAGTCGCCTTTCACCTCGCGCAAGGCTTCGTCGAGCAGCCGTGCGGCCTCGGCCACGAAGTCCTTCTCTCCATTGTAGCAGCACTCATCGGCCACGCTCTGCCCATAGCGGCTGATGTACCAGCAGTCGCCCTTGTAGCTGGCCTGGTAGAGCAGCGACGCGAGCAGATATTTAGCCTCGGCGGCGCTGATGCCGGCTCCGGCGGGATTAGCAATCACGCGCTCATACTGCAGTGCCTTGCGGCAGAAGTCGAGGCGCTGGTTGCTCTTCACCGGTGTGGGATCCTCGGCGCACTCGCCCCACCACTCGCCGTGGCACACCACCTGGCGCTTGAGCCACCGGTGCACCTCCGGGTCGCGGCGGGCCATGTAGTAGGAGATGGCCTGCGTGCCGTAGTAGCTCAGGGGCACCTTCTCCAAATAGGGGATGGCTGCCTCGAAGTTGCCCTCGCGGATGTATTTGGTGCCGATGCGGTCGTTGAAGTAGTTGTTGTCCATCGTGGGCGAGGTGCCCGTGTTCAGGTAGCGCTCCAGCTCGGTGGTGGCTCCCTTGCCGGTGGTCAGGTAGTCGCGGTAGTTCTCCATCTCGGTGGCGGTGAGCGAGTCGAGGGCGTACTTGTAGTCGTAGCTGACCCAGTAGTCTTCGCTGCCCTTGGCAAGTTCAAACTCGTGGTTGCTCATCCAGCCCTGCATCGCGGTGGCCAGGTTGGCGTTGCCCCATTCGGTGGCCTTGGCGGGCATGATGTCGTACAACAGGTTCTGCATCACCTCGGTGTAGTGGTTGGAGACGAAGCCGTAGCTGTTGTAGTCGTTGTTGTACTGGTCGATGTCCTGTCTTTCGACGGTCTGCGCCCACTTGAGCTCGTTGAGGAAGTAGTCCTGGTATTTTTTGCTGGGCGATGCTGTGGCCGTCGATGCCACCCACCGGCACATGCGCGCGTTGTCCTTCATGCGCTGGGTGCCGTTCATCTTCATGGCCTTGTCGAGCATCTCGAGTCCCAGCTGCGTGTCGCCCAGCTGGCAGGTGAGGTAGCCGGCGGCGCTCTGCCACAGGGCCGGGCACTTGGTCTTGCCCTCGCGCACCACCTGGCTGGCGAAGGCCACAAACTCGCGCATCTCGTGCTGCGAGGCCGACACATAGGCGGGATTGTCCCAGTCGTACTCAAACTGGGCGCGCAGCGTCTGGCTGCCGATGTTCACGAAGTCCTGCACCAGATAGATGAGCGTGGGCGCGTTGGGGTCGCGGATGTATTCGCTGCGCAGTCCGGCCAGGTTGCGTCCGTCGCGCATGATCCACTTGAGCGAGAGCATGTCGCCCTGCTCGGCATAGATGTCGCAGGCCTCTTTGCGCTTGCCCATGCGCAGCAGGGCACCGGCGTAGATGTTGCGCATCATGTCCTTGTAGACGCTGGGCTGCAGGGTGCCCTCGGCCTGGGTCCAGTAGTTGATGATGCCCTGCGTGTCGCCCATGCCCATGAGCGTGCGCATGGCCATCAGGCACCACTGTGGACGCAGCCGCGTGCCGGCATACGACTTGGCACGGTCGTGCAGATACTGCATGCGCATGTTGCGCTTCTTCAGTTCACTCTTGGTGGGGTAGGCCCAGTTGTCGTCGTCCAGGTCGCTGCTCAGCTTCAAGTACGACACGAGCGTGCGCAGGTAGTCCTCCATCTCCTTGTCGCCGCTGTCGAGCGCCTTGCGGATGATGGGGTTCTGCGACTTGTCGAACTCGTCGACCTCCACCCACTTCAGCCCTTCCATGGCATACCGTGCGTCGGGGTCGCCGGTGTAGTTGATCCAATACTGCTGCATTCGGGGCGTGAACGTCTCGCCGAGCTGCTGCCGGTTGTAGGCGCTGAACACATAGTACATCGGCCTCGACATCGGTCCGCAGGCCAGCGCCGTGCCCACCATGGTGAGCATCAGGGTGCTAAGGATGATAAATCTCTTCATAGTCGTTGGTATCGTATTGTTTGATGTTTCGTGAGTCGAGCGCATAGACCACCACCTGGCGGTTGATGCCGGGCCGCTTGTCTTGCAGCGCGCGGCCCACGCGCACGATTTCGCTCTGGGCCACATGCCACCGGCGCACGGTGTCGCCCACGGTGACCCAAGTGGCCGACTGCGCGTCGTCGCTCAGCTCGGGCAGGTCGCGGTTGGCCACCACGAGCCACTCGTGCCCGCCGGGCAGGGGGCGGTAGAGCGTGCTGTCGGCAAGATTCTCGTAGTGCAGCAGCGCCTTGAAGCCGTCGGGGCCGAACAGCAGCTGCCAGTCGTAGGTGGGGTAGGCGGCGCACAGCGGCAGCGCATAGCCGCCCAGGTGGCGCAGATAGGGCTCCACGTCGTGGTAGTCGAGTATCGGGTTGCGACGGCCGCCCGGGCGGGTGGCGTCGCCGGTGTTGTAGACCATGAGCACGCCGTAGTCCACCGGGGGCGGGGCCATCGACAGCTGGTGGAGCCTGATGGTGGCCGACAGACGCATGCCTCGCTGCCGGGCCGCCTCGCCCACCAGCCGCAGGAACCGGTAGTACGCCTCCTGCGAGTTGCGGGTCCAGTCGCAGTCCAGCTGCAGTTCGCGCGGGGCCGGCAGGTCGTTGGTCTCGCACATCTGCGCCACGCGCGCCACCAGTTGCTCGGCGTAGGCGTCGAGGCCGTGCCGCAGGCAGTTCTCCATGACGAAGACCACCGGAATCACCTCCACGCCGGCGGGCACCGAGTCTTGGAAGCGCAGCGTGGCGTTGGGCATGGGAAGGCTGTCGCGAAGCACCACATCGAAGAAGCGCGTATACATCTTGCCCACGCGGTGCGTGCGCACAAAGGCACGCTCGGCGCTGTCGAGCCGAAGCGTGGTGCGCCAGTAGTACACGCTCGGACACGCGTCGGGAACATCGCCGCCGCCACGCTGGCAACCGCTCGACAAGGCTATCGCAGCCAGCATAAGGATGATTGTGCAGTGTCGAAACATAGTTTATCGTGTTTTTCGCCCTCCGGGCGGAAATCTCTCAAATCTAGTTCAAATCATTCAATTAAATTAAGAAGATTGTTTTTTCAGATTTACATTTAATGATTGATTTGGAAAGATTTGAAAGATTTCCACGCGCAGCGTGCCCTTTTTCGCCCTCCGGGCGGAAATCTCTCAAATCTAGTTCAAATCATTCAATTCTATTTAGAAGTTTGATTTTTTCAATATTGTCTGTTTTAGTATCGCGAAGATACCACTCTGAGTATAATCCATCGGGACTGAAATTGATGAGCATTCCGTAAGGTAAGTGGGTTATATTCATGTAATTGAATAATTGTCTTCTATGAACTGTCTCGATATGCGATATGGCCTTTAGTTCAACAATAATGTTGCCATTAATAACTAAATCCAATCGATATTTTTGATCAAGTAGCACGTCATCCCAATAAATGGGCAAGAGGGCTTGACGACTGACATTGAAGCCCTGCTGCTCTAATAAATATTTCAAAGCAGCTTCATATGCCGATTCAAGTAACCCATAGCGATACTTGTTGTAAACCCGCATCGCTTCACCAGTTATAATTCTAAAAAACTGATATCTCTCGTCATGCTCATCGATATAAGTCATATATTGATTGATTTGGAAAGATTTGAAAGATTTCCACGCGCAGCGTGCCTTTTTTCGCCCTGGCGTTCCATTGGTTACTGATACTTAGGTGAGCGTCCGTAGCGGTTCTCGCCGCGGTCGCTGTCCTGACATGCCCACACAATGAAGACGATAAGAAACGCGACCACAGCCAGAATGCCCGCTATAGGAATCACACCTGCCAAGAACACAAGCAGCCACCAACCGCTGTGGTTGGTGTCGTGCAGACGGCGTACACACACGCCCAGATATGGCAGCAGCAGGGCCAACATCACCAGTTCTGCGATGATAAAGCCAGGCGATGTGAGCAGGCTGAGGGGGTCATTGATGTAGTCACGGATGCTGTGGGTGGCGAAGTAGGCGATAGACGCCATCGTACCCACCACCGAGCTAACAATTTGCTCAGCGAGGAAAAACCACCAGAACTCCGAGCGCCGTGCCCGGCCCTTGAAGCAGCAGTATTTCTCGGTCATACAGATTTTCACGGCCTCCATGAAGCCCAGTTGGGGGCGGCCGCCCATCAGCGGCATGGGCCGCTGCGATGCATTGAACTTGTTCATGATGATTGCGCTTAAAGAGTTGTCAACTATCGGGATGCGTGGCAAAAAACATGCCAAACACCCTCAATTCCGCCACAAATATAGCCATTATTGTCGAATCGGCCAAACATCGATTCAAAAAAGAAGAATCTCCCGCCACGACAACACGGCAACAAGCATCTACGCCCCCCGAGTGCTGTTTGCCGTCGTTGGCATAGATATGCAGACGCAGAGCTGAATTTTGGGAACCACCTACCGGTCGGTCCTTGGAAATGGTGGGCGAGCGTGTTTCCGAAGCGAGGAAGGAATACCTAATTGCCCGAAGGGCAACATTTTTTTAACCCTGGGTCACCGCGCAGCGGTGGCCCAGGGCGAAGGGATGCAATCAAAGTGCCTCCGAAGGAGGCCACACGATGGCGAGGGCGTTCCGCTGCCACAGTGGCCTCCTCCGAAGGCATTTCTGCCAGCTGATGGCATCCCCCGGGCCAACGCTGCGCGTTGTTCCGGGGTTATCCAGATACAGCCCTCCGGACTTTTCAGTTGGCTTTATTCATGGATGGGGCATATGGTGGGTTCTATAAATTGCTTGAGCCGAATTGGGCTTGATTGCTGAGCAGGT
>CAMVDK010000195.1 GCA_947166165.1 uncultured Porphyromonadaceae bacterium | reverse complement strand
AAGGGCGTCACATTCGCATTCCTGTGCTACACCTACGACGCCAACGGCATCACCGTGCAGGGCGACGGCGTGGTCGACCTCATCGACCGCAGCCTCATCGAGCGCGACATCCAGCTCGCCCGGCAACGCGGGGCGCAGGTGCTGTGCGTGGCCCTGCACTGGGGCATCGAGTATCAGCTGCAACCCGTGGCCAGCCAGCGCGACCTGGCCGACTGGCTCGTGGAGCAGGGTGTGGACCTCATCATAGGCGGACATCCGCACGTGGTCGAGCCCATGGAGATGCGCCACAGCCAGGCCTACGACAAAGACGTGCTGCTCGTCTACAGCCTCGGCAACTTCATCAGCAACCAGCGCGACATCGACTCGCGTGGCGGCGCTATGGTCAAGGTGTCGGTCACCATGCAGGGCGCCAAGCCCCTGGTCCACGACGCGAGGTGCAAGCTCTTCTTCGTGCAGAAGCCCACCTTCCGCGGCGAGAACTACGTGCTCATACCCGAGAACCGCCCCGAGCTCCTGCGGCCCGACTCGCGCGCTGAGTTCGCCCGCTTCATGCAGCGCGCCCACGACCTGGTCCTCGCCCACAACAAGGGCGTGGCCGTCGAGTAGTCATCTGCACGCAAAAATACTATAGCGGCCAGAAGGACGGTATTGCCGAGTCCTTCTGGCCGCCGTTGCAATGTGGCTGGCCGCTCTCCGTCACGGCTTCTTCACCAGTCGCTCATAGTCGCGGTTACCCTCGCGCAGCAGCCGCTCGAAGCGCTCGCGGTCGTAGAGCACCTCGAGCGCGGCCTTCACGTCGTGGTTGTAGTGGTTCACCACCATGCTGTAGGCCCCCGGTTCGGCAAACACGTCGCGGGCCACCAGCCCCTTGATCATCGTGCGCAGCATGCGCTCGCTGCGGCGGTATTTGTCCTCATCGTAGTGCACGCTGTCCTTCTCGCCCAGCGCGATGAAGTCGGCCATCTCGGCCTCGGTCAGCGCGAAGTGGCGGTCGAAGTCGGCCAGCGAGCCGTATTGGAGCTTGAGCCGGTCGCGATGGCGGTCCACATAGCTCACCACATATTGGTTCACGATGCCCTTGGCCACCAGGTCGCGGTAGTAGGTGCTGTATTCGGTGGTGTCGATGGGCACGTAGATGTCGGGCATCACACCGCCGCCGCCATACACCGGCCGGTGGTTCACCAGCGTGGCGTAGCGCAGCGAGTCGGCAAAGTGGATGCTGTCGAGGTGGAAGTATTCGCCCTCGCGCTCGCGCGCCAGCAGGTCGTCGCTGTAGGCCTTGCGGTTGCCCTTCTCGTAGGGCTTCTGGATGCAGCGGCCGCTGGGCGTGTAGTAGTGCGCCACGGTGAGACGGATCATCGAGCCGTCGGAGAAGTCGAACGGGCGTTGCACCAGTCCCTTGCCAAAGGTGCGGCGGCCCACCACCACAGCGCGGTCCCAGTCCTGCATCGCACCGGCGAAAATCTCCGACGCGCTCGCCGACGACTGGTTCACTAGCACCACCATGGGCAGCCGCTTGTAGTGGCCGTTGCCCTTGGCGTGCTCCTCCCGGCGGCCCACGGCGCGCCCGTCGGTGTACACAATCATCTGGCCCTCGCCGAGGAATTCATTGCACATGTCAACTGCCGCGTTGAGGAAGCCTCCGCCGTTGTCGGTCAGGTCCAGCACCAGCTGCTCCATGCCCTGGCTGCTCAGCTTGTCGAGCGCATCCATCATCTCGCTGTGGGTCTTCGCGCCAAACGAGCTGATGCGCACGTAGCCCGTCCGCTCGTCGAGCATGTAGCTCGCGTCGACGGTGTGCAGCGGAATCTTGTCGCGCGTGATGCGGAAGGTGATTAGCTCCGGCACGCCGCGACGCTTCACCTCCACGGTCACCTTCGTGCCTTTCTTGCCGCGCAGGCGCTTCATGATGTCGCGCCGGGCCATCTTCACGCCGGCAATCACCGTGTCGTTCACCGTCACGATGCGGTCGCCGGCCATGATGCCCACGCGCTCGCTCGGGCCGTTGGCAATGGTCTGGATCACATAGAGCGTGTCCTCCTTCATGTTGAACTGGATGCCCACGCCCTCAAACTCGCCCTGAAGCGGCTCGATGGCCTCGCGCGTCTCCTTGGCGTCGGTGTAGGTGCTGTGCGGATCCAGCTTCTCCAGCATGCCACGAATGGCGTCCTCCACCAGCTGCCCGTCGTCGACCGAGTCGACGTAGAAAGCCTTCACGCCGAACACCGCGTTCATCAGCTTGTTCATGTTCTGCTGCATGCTTTCGGGCATGCGCTCTCCACTTGCCATCGTGGCTGCCACCAAGCAAGCCACGGCTAATAGTATTTTTCTCATAGTTGTTTTAAGATGCAAGATTAAAGGGTTGTGCCGAGGCCACTGCCTTGTGGCGTTCGGCAATAAGGCCGTGTGAGGCTGCTTCACTCCACCCGGCTCCCGGTGTTCTCGATGATTCGCTTGTCGCCGCGCTCGGGCAGCAGGCTGCCCACGTCGCGGCCGTAGGCCATCAGCTCGCGCACGATGCTGCTGCTCACGTGGCCCAGCTCCGGCAGCGTGTAGAGCAACACCGTCTCCAGGCCCGACAGCTCGCGGTTCACCTCGGCCATGTGCATCTCGGTCTCGAAGTCCTGGAGCGTGCGCACGCCCCGGAGCAGGAATCCCGCGCCGCACTCGCGCGCCGCGTCGGCCGTCAGCCCCGTGTAGGTAATCACGCGCACGCGCGGTTCGCCGTCAAACACACTCTCGATCCACGCCTTGCGCTGCTCGCGCGAGAGCAGGCCGCGCTTAGCCATGTTCACACCCACGGCCACCACCACCTCGTCGAACAGCGGCAGGGCGCGCCTCACGATACTCTCGTGGCCACGCGTGAAGGGGTCGAACGACCCCGGAAACAGCGCCACGCGCCGCTGTGCTTCGCCCGGGGCCGGCGATGGCTCAGTGCACTGTGATGTCTTCGTCATCTTCAATCACCAGGTTGTCGATAATAAACAGTTGCCGCTCCATCGTGTTCTTGCCCATGAAGAAGGCCAGCATGTCGTTCACCGCGTCCTCCTTGCGCAGCGACACGCGGTCGAGGCGCATGTCGGGGCCGATGAAGTCTTTGAATTCCTCGGGCGAAATCTCGCCCAGACCTTTGAATCGCGTGATTTCGGCGTTGTCGCCCAGGCGGTTGATAGCCGCCACGCGCTCTTCGTCGCTGTAGCAGTAGTAGGTTTCGGGTGCTTTCTCCTTCTGCTCCTTCTTCACCGGCCGGCTCTTGCGCTTGGCCTCCTTCTTGTTCAGCACGCGGAACAGCGGCGTCTGCAAGATGTAGAGGTGCCCCGTCTTCACCAGCTCGGGATAGAACTGCAGGAAATAGGTGAGCAGCAGCAGGCGTATGTGCATGCCGTCGACATCGGCATCGGTGGCGATGATCACCTTGTTGTAGCGCAGGCCGTCGATGCCGTCGTCGATGTTGAGCGCAGCCTGCAGCAGCGCGAACTCCTCGTTGGTGTACACCTTCTTCGGCTCCAGGCCGTAGGTGTTCAGCGGCTTGCCGCGCAGCGAGAACACGGCCTGCGTCTCCACGTCGCGGATCTTGGTGATCGACCCGCTCGCGCTCAGACCCTCGGTGATGAAAATCATCGACTCGTCGCGGCGGTCGCCGTCCTTGGGCGCGCGCGTGTCGTTGAAGTGCACCCGGCAGTCGCGCAGCTTGTCGTTGTGCAGCGCCGCCTTCTTGGCGCGCTCGCGCACCTGCTTGGTCACGCCGGCTATCGCCTTGCGCTCGCGCTCGCTGTCCTGTATCTTCTTCAGCAGCACGTCGGCCGTGGCCGGCGTCTTGTGCAGGTAGTCGTCAAGCTCCTTCTTGATGTAGTCGTTGATGAACTTGTAGATGGTGGGGCCGTCCTTCCACATCACCGAGCTGCCCAGCTTGATTTTGGTCTGCGACTCAAACACCGGCTCCTCCACCTTCAGGCTGATGGCCGCCACGATGCCGTTGCGGATGTCGCTGTACTCGAAGTTCTTGCCGTAGAACTCCTTGATGGTGCGCGACAGCGCCTCGCGGAACGCGCTCTGGTGCGTGCCGCCCTGAGTGGTGTGCTGACCGTTGACAAACGAGTAGAACTCCTCGCCCATCTGCGGCGCGTGGGTGATCACCACCTCGATGTCGTCGCTGCGGAAGTGCATCAGCGGATACAGCGGCTCGCTGGTCATGTTCTCCTTCACCAGGTCGCTCAGGCCGCCGCGCGAGTGGTAGCGCTTGCCGTTGAGCACGATGGTCAGACCCGTGTTCAGGAACGAGTAGTTCTTCACCATCGTCTCCACGATGTCGAGCCGCAGCTCATAGTTCTTGAAAATCGAGATGTCGGGCCTGAAGCGCACCAGCGTGCCGTTCTCCTCGCCGTCGTCGGCCGCCACGATGCCGCTCTCGGCCGTCACCAGCCCCTCGCGGTAGTCCACCATCGAGGCCTTGCCGTCGCGCACCGAGCGGATGTGGAACTCCGTCGAGAGCGCGTTCACCGCTTTGATGCCCACGCCGTTCAGACCCACCGAGCGCTTGTAGTTCTGCGTGTCGTATTTCGCGCCCGTGTTCATCTTGCTCGACGCGTCGCGCACCTGGTCGAGCGGGATGCCGCGCCCGTAGTCGCGTATGGCCACCGTGCCGTCGGCCACGTCGATGCTGATTAGCGGCTTGGCGTAGCCCGTGTTGAACTCGTCGATGCTGTTGTCCATCACCTCCTTGATCAGCACATACACGCCGTCGTCGCTCTGGCTGCCGTCGCCCAGTTTGCCGATGTACATGCCCGGCCGTTGCCGGATGTGCTCGCGAGGAGTGAGCGTGCGCAGGCGGTCGTAGCCGCCAAAGTCGCTCGCCGCCGGAGCAGCTATTCTCATTTCTTGATCATCTGTCATCAGTACTAGTCATGCTAAATAACTTGCAAAGTTACAAAAAACGCTCCACCCCCCAACGCCGTTTAACTTTTTTTGTGGCCACCGCCGTCCCTCAGCCGCTCCCTGTTTTGCACATCGCAGAAAATATTTCGCTCAATCCATTGCCGGTTCGGAAAAAAGTTGTACCTTTGCACCGCTTTTCGCAACCTCTGGCAAGAAAATAGTGTGGCTTGCGTATGTTACGGATTGATATTTACTGGTTTAATCAAACTACTACAATGGATTTAATCAAAGTTGCTGAGCAAGCTTTTGCCACTGGCAAAGAGTTACCCGAGTTTTTCCCTGGCGACACCATCACCGTTGCCTACCGCATCAAAGAGGGTAACAAGGAGCGTATCCAGCAGTATCGCGGCGTTGTGATCAAGATCAACGGCCACGGCGAGAAAAAACGGTTCACCGTTCGCAAAATCAGCGACAACATCGGTGTGGAGCGCATCTTCCCCATCGAGTCGCCGTTCATCGACAGCATCACCATCAACAAGCATGGCAAGGTGCGTCGCGCCAAGCTCTACTACCTGCGCAAGCTCACCGGCAAGAAGGCACGCATCAAAGAGCGCCGCATCGTCAAGAAGGAGGCCTGATCTTCGGCCCTGCAACGACGAACCAAAACATGAGGACTTCCAACCAAGGAGGCCCTCATTGTTTTTTCACCCGCCCCATTTGCGGGCGATGACGGCACGATGACGGCGTCGGTGCTGGCGGGTGGCTGCATTGCAACTACCAAGCGCTCCTCGAGGCGCAATAATCCACCCCAAAAAAAGAATCGAATGCTCGAATGTTCGAATGCTCGAACACTCGAATTATAATGAGGAGGGCGAGCCGCTATGGCCCGCCCTCCTC
>CAMVDK010000194.1 GCA_947166165.1 uncultured Porphyromonadaceae bacterium | reverse complement strand
ATAGGGCAAGGCACCTACCGCCGCTCGCTCGCCATTCCGGCCGGCACCGAGCGTGCCGAACTGCTCTTCGACGGCGCCATGGCCTCGCCAAAGGTCTACGTCAACGGGCAGCTCGCCGGCGGGTGGGAATATGGCTACAACGCCTTCCGCGTCGACATCATGCCCTACGTCCGTGTGGGCAGCGACGATAACCAGCTCGAGGTGCGGCTCAGCAACCTGGAGGAGAGCAACCGCTGGTATCCCGGTGCCGGAATCTACCGCCCGGTGACGCTCATCACCACCGGCCGCGATGCCTTCGACCAGTGGGGGCTTTGTGTGCGCACCTTCCCCAAGCGCGGCGCCGACGGCCATTATGTGGTGGAGGTGCAGCAAGAACTTGCGCAGGGGCTCGACGCCGACGGCTACGAAATGACCTTCGACATCCTCGACGCCGAAGGGCGCGTCGTGGCCGGCGGACGCAGCGCCGCCAACGGCGTTGGGGCCTTCAAGGCCCTGGCCATCGTCGAGCGTCCCAACTTGTGGTCGCCCGAGTCGCCTTACCTCTATCGTGTGGTGACCCGTCTGCTCAAGGACGGCCGCCAAGTGGACCAAAAGTCCTCGAAATTCGGCATCCGCACCATCACCTACTCGCCCGAGCACGGGTTCCAGCTCAACGGCGTGAGCCGCAAGTTCAAGGGCGTGTGCCTGCATCACGACCTCGGGCCGCTCGGCGCCGCTGTCAACAAGACCGCCCTCATCCGCCAAATCAAGATGATGAAGCAGATGGGTGCCGACGCCATCCGCACGTCGCACAACATGCCCTCCACCTGGCAGATGGAAATCTGCGACTCGCTGGGCATGATGGTGATGGCCGAGAGTTTCGATGCCTGGAGCGACGCCAAGGTGCGCAACGGCTACAACCGCTTGTGGGACGAATGGTGGCGGCGCGACATCACCAACCTTATCCGCAACCACCGCAACCACCCCTGCATCGTGATGTGGAGCGTGGGCAACGAGATTCCGGAGCAGTGGAAGCCCGAAGGCGCCGAGCGCTTCAAACGGCTCATCGACTTTTGCCACCGCCTCGACCCCACTCGCCCGGTGACCTGCGGCATGGACCAGCCCGATGGCGACCTCGCCAGCGGCTTCGCTCAGATTGCCGACGTGCCTGGCTACAACTACCGCGTGGCGCGCTACGAGGAGACATTCCCGAAGCTGCCGCAAGGCTTCCTGCTTGGCAGCGAAACGGCCTCCACCGTCAGCTCGCGCGCACATTATTATTTCCCCGACGAACCCGCCACCAACAAGGTGTGGCCCGACGGGCAGTGCTCGGGCTACGACACCGAGTACTGCTGGTGGAGCAACCTGCCCGACGACGACTGGCACATGCAGGACGACATGGCCTGGACCATCGGCGAGTTTGTGTGGACCGGCTACGACTACCTGGGCGAGCCCACGCCCTACGACACCTACTGGCCCAGCCGCAGCAGCTACTTCGGCATCGTCGACCTGGCCGGACTGCCCAAAGACCGCTACTGGCTCTACCGCAGCCACTGGAACCGCAACGAGCACACCATCCACCTGCTGCCGCACTGGACCTGGCCCGGACGCGAAGGGCAGGTGACGCCGGTGTACTGCTACACCGACTACCCGACGGCCGAGCTGTTTGTCAACGGCAAGAGCCAGGGTCGCATCACCAAGAAGGCCGACACTCGGCTCGACCGCTTCCGCCTGCGCTGGCGCGACGTGCGCTACGAGCCCGGCGAGCTGCGCGTGGTGGTGTACGACAGCCTCGGTGTCAAGGCCGGCGAGCAGACGATGCGCACTGCCGGCAAGCCCGCCAAGCTGCTGCTCGAGCCCGAGCGAAGCGTCATCAACGCCGATGGCACCGACCTGGCCTTCGTCACCGTGAGCCTCGTCGACAAGAACGGCACGCTGTGCCCCGACGCGGCCGACCAGCTCACCTTCACCGTCAAAGGCGCGGGAGCGTTCAAGGCCGTGTGCAACGGCGACGCCACCAGCACCGAGTCGTTCACGCAACCCACCATGCGCCTCTTCCACGGGCAACTCGTGGTGCTGCTGCAAGCCGGCAAGCAGCCCGGGCCGCTCACGCTCACCGTGGCCGACCGCAAGGCCGGCATCAAGCAGACCGTCACCATACAAGTGCGCTGACGGGCAGCGGCTTGTCGTTCTGAATCCGTATGGCTAAGAAATTCAAAATCGGCCTTCTGCCGCGCGTGCTCATCGCCATTGCGCTTGGCATCGTGCTCGGCAATGTGCTGCCCGAAGCAGTGGTGCGGTGCTTTGTCACGTTCAACGGCGTGTTCGGCAACTTCCTCTCATTTCTCATCCCGCTCATCATCGTGGGGCTGGTCACACCGGCCATCGCCGGCATTGGCAACGGCGCCGGCAAGTTGTTGCTCATCACGGCCGTCATCGCCTATGCCGACACCGTGTTCTCGGGCTTGTTCTCCTATGCGACCAGCGCGTCGGTCTTCCCGTCGCTCATCTCGGCAGGTGCGGCACAGCAACTGTCGGCCGAGCAGGAGCTGCAGCCGTTCTTCACCATCGCCATTCCCCCCATCATGGACGTCATGAGCGCCCTGGTGCTCGCTTTCACCCTGGGGCTTGGCATGTCGTTTTTCGACTCTTCCACGCTCAAGCGCGGCGCCGACGAGTTCAAGGAGATCATCGCCAAGGCTATCGAGGTGGCCCTCGTGCCTCTGCTGCCGCTCTACATCATGGGCATCTTCATGGCCATGGCGTTCACCGGGCAGGCTTGGCGCGTCATCCAGGTGTTCATCGCCATCATCGGCGTGATTTTCGCCATGCACATCGTGCTGCTCGTGGCGCAGTACTGCATTGCCGGCGCGGTGGCACGCCGCAACCCCTTCAAGGCCCTGGCCACCATGCTGCCGGCCTATTTCACGGCCCTGGGCACGTCGTCGAGTGCGGCCACCATTCCCGTCACGCTCAACCAGGTCAAGAAGAACGGTGTCAGCGAGCCGGTGGCCGACTTTGTGGTGCCACTGTGCGCCACCATCCACTTGTCGGGCAGCATACTCAAAATCACGGCCTGCGCCGTCGCCTTCATGCTCATGCGCGGCATGCCCATAGAATTCGGACAGTTTTTCGGCTTCATCCTTATGCTTGCGGTCATGATGGTGGCCGCTCCCGGTGTGCCCGGTGGGGCCATCATGGCCGCGCTGGGCGTGCTGCAGACCTTTTTCGGCTTCGGCCCCGAAGAGCAGGCGCTCATGATTGCGCTCTATATTTCGATCGACAGCTTCGGCACGGCGTGCAACGTGACCGGCGACGGTGCCATCGCGCTGGTCATGGAGCGAATTGCGAACCATGCCGGCTCCAACCCTCAACCTCCAGCACATGATCACGATTGAACAGTATAACGCCGGCCTCAAGGCCGAATGGGACGACCTGGTGCGCCGCAGCCGCAACGCCACCTTCCTGCACGAAAGAGCCTACATGGACTACCACAGCGACCGCTTTGCCGACTGCTCGCTGATGGCGCGCGACGATGCCGGGCGGCTGCTGACGGTTTTGCCGGCCAACCGCGAGGACGCGGTGCTGTGCTCGCACCGCGGGCTGTCGTACGGCGGATGGCTCATGCCGGCAAAGCGCGTCGACGCCGTAGTGATGCTCGAGGTGGTCCAGGCCTCGGTGGAGTGGTTGAAAGCGCACGGAATCAAAGAGTTTGTGTATAAACCAGTGCCGCACATCTATCACCGTTATCCGGCCGAAGAAGACATCTACGCCCTCTGGCGCGCCGGGGCACGGCTCACCGAGACCAGCGTGTCGACCACCATCGACCTGACCGACCCCTTGCCGCTGGATCGTGGCAACAAAAGCGGGCTGCGCATGGCGCAGCGCGCGGGCGTGGCGGTGGGCAAGAGCGACCAGTGGGAAGCCTACTGGCGGCTGCTCACCGATGTGCTCGCCGAGCGCCACGAGGCGCGGCCAGTGCACAGCATCGACGAGATGCGCCTGCTCCACAGCCGTTTCCCCGACCACATCGAGCTCTACGCCGCCACAGCGGGCGGCAGGCTGCTGGCCGGAGTGGTGGTTTATTTCACCGGTACCGTGGCCCACAGCCAGTATATCGCGGCCTCGGCCGAGGGGCGCGACTGCCATGCCTTGACCATGCTTTTCGAGCACCTCAAGGGCGAGGCCATAGCCCGGGGATGCCGTTATCTGGATTACGGCATCTCCACCGAGGAGAATGGCCGTGTGCTCAATCATGGACTGGTGCAGCAAAAGTCGCGCCTCGGAGGCAGAGCGACCGTCACGCAGGTGATGGCCCTGGATATTTGAAACATTATACGTTTTGTCGAACAAGAACAGCATATCGCAGATGGCCGTCAAAGCCATGGGAATCTTTGGCGGTGTGCAGATGATGGGCATTGTGTGCTCCATTGTCCGCACCAAGCTCGTGGCGATGTGGATTGGTGCCGTGGGCGTGGGGCTATTCGGCTTGTTCAACAACGCCCTCGAGATGCTCAACATCGCCACCAACCTGGGCGTGCGCACGAGCAGTGTGCGCGACATCAGCCAGGCCGCCGAGGCTGGCGACCGCTCGCTCGTGGCGCGCATCGTGGCCGTTGTGCGCCGCTGGTCGCTATGGCTCGGGCTGGGGGGAGCCTTGCTCACCATCGCCCTGGCGCCCGCGCTGAGCCACTTCACCTTCGGCGACTCCGACCACATATGGGGATTCGTGGCGCTGAGCGCCGCTGTGCTGCTCATGGCCCTCACCAATGGCGAGCAGGCCATCTTGCAGGGCACGCAGCTGCTGCGCCGGCTGGCGCTGAGCACCATGTGGGGCACGCTGGGCGGCCTGCTCATCTCCGTGCCGCTCTTCTACTGGCTGCGCGAGCGCAGCGTGCTGCCGTCGATTGTGGCCTATGCCGCCTGCAACGCCCTGGCCGCATGGCTGCTGCGCAACAAGCAATTCACCCGACCCGCCATGACGCGGCGGCAGACGGCTGCCATGGGGGCGGGATTTGTGAAGCTGGGCATCTACATGACCATTGGCGACTTTGCCGCCATCCTGGCCGCCTATGTGTTCAACGCCTGGCTCAACCACTCCGGTGGCGAGACCGAGGTGGGCTACTATCAGGCCGGCTACACGCTCATCAACCGCTACACGGGGCTGCTGTTCACGGCGCTGGGCATGGAGTACTACCCGCGTCTGGCGCGGGTGGTGGGCCATCGCGAGCGCCTGCGCGTGTTCGTCAGCCAGGAGGTGAACATAGCCATGATGGTGCTTGCGCCGGTGGTGGCCCTGTTTGTGCTGCTGCGCGAGCCGGTGGTGTGGCTGCTCTACACACGCGAGTTCATGGTCATCCTCTCCTTCATCAGCTGGGGCATGCTCGGGGTGGTGATGCGGGCCCTGTCGTGGTGCATGGCGTTTGTGATGCTCGCGCGTGGCGACGGGCGCACCTATGTGGTGACCGAGGGGCTGAGCGCGGTGGTGTTTGTGGCGCTGGGCATCGTGTGTTACCGGCAGTGGGGCGTGACCGGCTTCGGTGTGGCCTACACGCTCTGGTATACCGCCTATGCCGCCATCGTGGGCGTGGTCTACGTGCGGCGCTATGGGCTGCGCCTCAGCCGGGGCTCGCTGCTCTCCACGGCGTGGACGCTCACCGTGGCGCTGGCCATGATTGCCGCTGTCGAAACCGGCCACACGCTGCCAGCCGTCGCCGTCGCCCTGACGGCTTGCGCTGTGGCGGTGTGGCAATTCAGAAAAAATTGGCGATAAGAGGTTAAATAAACTGAAAAATCTAAACTTTTGCTTGCAAATTGTTG
>CAMVDK010000193.1 GCA_947166165.1 uncultured Porphyromonadaceae bacterium | reverse complement strand
GTTGTCATGGCTGGCCGGTGTTTCAGTTATCGACTGCAAATATACGCAAAATCGCCCAAACCGCAAAATCCGCCCGCACTTTATCGGCAGCCTTCCCCAAAAAACGCTCGCCGCCCATTGTGGGCGGCAAACGCCCATGGTGCTCACCGCCCATGTCGGGCGAACGAAAGTGGGGCGGACCGCGCGGCCCGCCCCACTGTTATCGGAATTCAAGCTTTGTTGAGCTCAGATTACTTGATGACCTTTGCGGTGCTGGTAGTACCGTCGGTGTAGGTCTTCACAACGATGTTCATGCCATCGAAGGGCTTGTTGCTCTCGATGCCAGCCACGTTGTAGTAGCGGACGCTCTTCACAGTCTTGCTGCTGTTGACATCGCTCACAGCCGAAGGATCGGTGTACTCCTTGATGTCGAACCAGAAGATCTCGCTCTCGTTGTCGGCCACCTCGCGGCGGGGACCATACTCGATATCGTCGAGACCACCATAGTACACGGTCTGCAGACCAACCTTGTTGGCGAGCAGGGCGTTAGGCTGATTCAGGTAGACGGTGGTGCCACCGGCATACACGTCGTAGCTATCGCTGAAGTTGTAGGGGATCTCGGTCATCGAGGTCTCGAAGTAGATGTACTCGCTGGGATCGAAGGTGAGCTGCTCAACCACGGTCTCGATGTCGAGGTAGACGCGGTAGAAGAGCTTGCTGGTGACCATGTCGTTGCCATCAACATCAACGGTCGGGATGTTGCAGTTGATGCGAGCATAGCCATAGCTCTCATACGGGGTGTAGGCAGTGATCTCCGGAGTAGCGGGCTTGGCGGCCTTCTCCTCGATGAGGTTCATCTGCGGGTCGGTGTAGATGTGGTAGTAGCTCAGCACGTTGGGCTTCTCATTGTCGATGATGTAGTCGGTGTTGCTGAAGTACACATCGGCGTCGGCGTCGTAGTAGAGCACGATGTCGGTGCCCAGGTTGCCATCGGCGTCCATGCCAAGCAGGAAGTGCGGATACTCAAACACATAGCCCAGGAAGCTCCACTCCTCGATACCGAAGTTCTGGCAGCCGGGGATGACCATGTTGTAGTCATCATCGTAGTGGCAGGTCACCCAAGCCTCGGGCAGATCCTGGCACAGACCCTGGAGATACATGTTGTAGTTCTCGTCAACGCCCAGGGTGAGCTGCAGCGCGATCGGGGTGTAGATGGCCTCGCCAGTCTCCTGGTCGAAGGTCAGCTCGTTGGTCTTGAGCACGTAGGGATACAGCTTCAGGTTCTCGGGAACCTCAACCACATCGGGGATGTAGAGCTCTTCCTTGCTCAGGACGTTGCCCGGAGTGAAGTAGTAGTAGTAGTACAGCTGGTCTTGCTTGCCGTTGACAGCATAGTAGTTCTGCAGCGTGTAGACGTCGGTCTCGGGATCATAGACGAAGGTGATGTCCAGAGGCTCGCCATCCTCGTTGCAGCCAAACAGATACATGAAGTTGCCGTTGTACATACCGATGTACTGGCCGTTCTCGATGGTGAGCACGTTGTCAACCATCGTACCCTTCACCCAAGCCTCGGGAAGGACGCTGTAGTCCTCGTCGGCCTTGGTCAGACCCTGCACGTAGACCTGGTCGCCAATGGTCATGATGGTCACGGTCTGGTTCACGACATCACCGTCGCTGAACTGGCCGATGTGGAAGTAGCTGTCCGTGGTGGGCACGGGGGGCACGACGGGCTCGGGAACCTCGGTGAACGTGTACACGCTGTTGTAGTCGCCACGGCCGGTCCAGGTCTGGTCGTCATCGTAGAAAGCAGCCAGGATGTGGTTCTCGTTGCTGCCCTCCAGAGTGATGATGCCAGCCTCGGCATCGTAGGTGAACACAGCCTCGGTGGCCTCCTCGTCGATGACCACATCACTGCCGCTCATCACTTCACCATCGGCGTCGCGGGTCACATTGCCCCAGCGGATCTCTGCGCCATAGCCATAATCGGCCCAGGTGTAAAGGGTCTGGCCCATGGGCACGGTAATGGTGTTGCCCTCAAGCGTACCTTTCACATAGCTCCCGGCGCCAAAATAGCTCACCAGGTCCTTGAAGTAGACGGTGCCGTCCTCGGCGAACACGACTTCCATGATGCCCTCTTGCACGTCCTCATAGAGGTAGCCGCTCGACACATAGAAGGCGCCACCGGCGCGGTTGAAGTACTTGGTCTCGCCCTGAACCTCGGTGATGATCTCCGTAGCCTTGGCGGGAGCCTTCTGGATGCCAGTCTTAGCCTCTGCGTTGTAGAGCGCGGTGCTGGCCTTGTCCACAGCCTTGAACTGGGCAAGCGCGTTGCTACCCTTCACCACCTGGTGGCCGAAGGGAATAGCTGCCGATGCCGAAATGGTCATCGCTGCAGCTGCAAGAAAAAGATAAAGCTTTCTCATAGCGTTAATAAATTAAGTGAATAAATATGGGTTAATCGGTTTTCTTCTTCAA
This sequence comes from uncultured Porphyromonadaceae bacterium, assembly GCA_947166165.1. GTDB lineage: Bacteria > Bacteroidota > Bacteroidia > Bacteroidales > Muribaculaceae > Sodaliphilus. The sequence continues at coordinate 3,367 of CAMVDK010000193.1, read as the reverse complement.
TTCAAAAGGTTACATTATAGCAGTCATTCCTTACATTCAAATGCGCCGTAAAATTACATCATTATTTTTAATTGAGCAAATTTTTCAAAATAATTATCAAAAAAGATAGGCCAACCGGCCTTTTGGGTAAACGAACCGGCCACCATGGGCGTTCCGGCCGGCTCACACCATCACCACCGCGATGCGGCGGGCAAACCAGTGCTTCGAGACCCCACCACAGCCACTCCGGCAAGGCGCCGGAAGCCGCCAAACCGACGTCATACTGCTTTTTTTGAAAAAAATTCTGCAAAATCCATTGCCAGTTCGCAAAAAATGCCTACCTTTGCACCGTAAAACAACGATTCGGGGTGTAGCACAGTTGGTTAGCGCGCCACGTTCGGGACGTGGAGGTCGGAAGTTCGAGTCCTCTCACCCCGACCCGACAGGGGATAACAAGCAGTCAGCCTGCAAGTTATCCCTTATTTTTTGATTTTGCCGGGACAAAATCGGGACAACACTGTTTTTTCCGCCGCCCCGACAAGACGAGACAACTACCTGATAATCGGCACGTTAAAGGCTGAATTTCGGGCGCGAAAACGGGACAAAAACGGGACAACGCTTCAAAATCGCTGCCCCTTCATGTATAACATTATGACGTTTCCCCCAAAGAAATGTCAAAAAAAATGTGTGCATACAGTCCACGCAAAAACAGGGTTAGTGCAGAGGTGCCGCCGGTCACGACGGCGAGCAACGTGGCATTCGTCAAGCAATACACCAGGGCGGAGCTGCGCGAGGGCAAAGAGTGGTATATCGAGTTTTATGCCTACGACCCGGCGCTGGCACGCCTGCGCCGCAAGAAAATAAAACTCAATCGCATCAAAAAGATCACCGAGCGCCGCGCCTACGCCCGCGAGGTCATCGGGCGCATCAACACCCAGTTGCAGCGCGGCTGGAATCCGTGGATTGCGAAGGACGTGGGCACGCTGCACATCTTCGGCGAGGTGTGCGACGCCTACGAGGCTTACATCGACAAAATGTTCAACATCGGTTACTTCCGCAAAGAGACGTGGGCCGGCTACAAGTCGTATCTGAAGAATGTGCGCGAGTATGCCAAGGACACGCGGCCGATTTACTACCTTTACCAGTTTGACCACGCCTACATCGTCGAGTTTCTGGAACACATCTTCATCGAGCGCAACAATGGCGCACAGACCCGCAATAACTACCTCGCATGGCTGTCGGTGTTCTGCGGGTGGTGTGTAGAGCGCAACTATTTCAAGTCACGCCCGACCGACGGCATCTCAGCCATCGACAAGCGGCATATCGTCAAGACCCGCGAAGTCATCCCCACCGATATAGTGAAGCGCATCGGCGAATGGCTGGCCGAGCACGACCGACCGTTCTTGTTGGCGTGCCACCTGCTTTACAACTGTTTCATCCGTCCGGTGGAGATGACACGCCTCAAAATCGGTTGGATCAACATCAAGGAGGGCACCATCACCATACCTGCCGAAGCGAGCAAGAACCGCGAGACGATGGTGGTGACGCTGCCGGTCAAGGTGCTGCGCTATGCCATCGACCTCGGCATCTTCAACTCGCCGAGCAGCGATTACATTTTCTCGGAGAAGTTATTGCCCGGTCCCACACAGATTGACACCAAGATATTCCGTGACCACTGGCAGAAAGTGCGCAAGGCGTTGAGCCTGAAAAAAGAGTGGCAGTTCTACTCGCTGAAGGACACCGGCATCACCGAGATGCTCGACAGTCATATCGCGAGCATCACCGTGCGCGACCAGGCCCGGCATTCGTCGCTGGCCATCACAGAGCTTTACACGCGCCACTTGCGCAAGGCCAACAAGGATGTGCTTGAATGGGAAGGTTCACTCTGATATGCGGTAGAACGTGCCTTTCTTGAGTTGGCTCATGCCATTCTGGTTGATGTCAGTTTTAATTTGGGCACACAGATATTTCTTCCCTCTGATGATAAACACGGCACGCACATCGGGCAAGGTGTCGCTCAGGAACGAGAACTCATATTTGCGGTGGCTCTCAATCTCTATGGCCTCCGCCAGCAATTTGCCTTGGCCGTATCGGTTATTATTCAGGCGCAACGACACGTCGTGGCCACAGTCGATGCGCGTCCATGTATGTTGCACATGTTGGTCAACCACCGACCACTCGACTTTGGTGTCAAACCGGTCGAGGAACGGGTGCGGCAGATAGGGTGCGAACTGCTGATAATTGCCGAACCAAAATCCCACCTGCAGATATGAGATGCTGTTGTCGCTGTCATTGTCGCCGGCCTTGATGCTATCGATGAGCGACGGCTGCAGCAGCGTTGACATCGGCACCGTGGTGGCATTCGGCCGACGCCCGTAGGTGTAACATTCGCCGCTGGAGGAGGCGTTGTCGGTCGTGCCCATATCCATGAACACGACCTCGCCCTTATATGAGCCATCATCGGCCGTCATGGTGTCGTCAATCCACGCCGGCACGATGTCTATGTCCTCTTTATCCTCCCAATTCTCCACGTCGCTTATGCGGTCGCCAAAGGAGTTGAGCGGCAGCAAGCGATAGACGGTCTCATACAGGTCACCATAATTCGGGCTGGTGCCGCCGGTCTTTTCCCGCTTGATGCCATAGAGAACGAAATATTGTCCACATCCGCGGCATAATACACTCCTTCCGCCGAAATGGAGTTTCGGCCACCTGTCGAGGCGGAGACGTTGCGCAAAGCCGTCATCAGTTCCTGCAGTGTATCGTAGGAATAGACCGACCTTGCCCCTTTATGGAAATACCAATAGCAGGAGTAGAAGTTCCACATCTCATGCCCCGCGTCGGCATAGCCGATGTTTCGCATACATTTGTATTTGCTCTCATCATCGCGCGTGACAGTGGCTGTGAACTCGTCAACGATGTCGGTCAGTTCCACAACACCGGCGGCAGCCACGTTCTCGTTGCTCCACGAGAAGGTGATACGCCGCGCCTCATGGTCGATGTCGAACTCGCAAAGCATGAGCCGCTCGAGTTGCTCAAAGAACTCGTTGAGCGACCAGTGCGGCAGTGTGCTCTGCCATGTGCCCAAGCCCCAAGCGAACGGCGCGGTGTTGAACGAGTAAAGGTGGTAATAGTCGCTGTTGCGCCAATCGTCGGCCACAAAGCCATAGCCCAGCGCGTCGCATATCAACTCCACAAGTTTATAGAGCCTGATTTGGCATGACAATCCCTTTACCCTTAAATCCGCAAGATAGTTCCCGCCATCGCTTTTAAGAGTACTAGTCCCAACTCTCATGAGCAAGAGCGAGGATGATGCCGGGATTTCAACCCGATTAACCGTGAAATCCCAGAAATTCACGTAATATCAACTCCGATGGCCGCCAGCAGCGCG